>JAFNGF010000325.1 GCA_017885385.1 Planctomycetota bacterium | reverse complement strand
AATAGAATAAAGCCGGCGCAAAATCACTTTTTAGCTCGAGTATTCGGTTAAACTTTTCTTTTGCCGATTCAGTCTCGCCGGCTTCCAGCAGGAACAAGCCGAAGTCCAAAATTACGTCCACATCCCCCGGATTGGTGCGAAGCTCCGTTAGAAAATGCTCGCGGCTGCGTGAGGCGTCCCCGTCGGCCCAGTATGCCTGTGCAATTCGATAGTTGATTTGAGGGTGGGTCGGCTCAAGCTCAGCGGTGCGCAGCCAGCAGCGCACGGCACTTTTATACTCGCCCCGGGCAAAAAGGCTGTCGCCGATGTTGTAGTAGCACAGGGCACAGTCCGGATTTATCTGCTGAGCCAGGTAAAACATCTGCTCGGCTAAATCGTGCAAGCCCATTTCGGCGTAAGTGATGATGCGATTGCAGTAGCACGGCTCGAATTTAGGATCAAGCTGCTGGATATGCTCGAAGGCGTCGATAGCCCGGTCGTATTGGCCGGTGCGGGTGTAATCGACCGCCAGCGAATTCAGTATCTCCATATCTTCCGGGCACAACTGCAGAGCGATCTCGTACTCGGCTATTGCGTCATCGTAGCGGTTCATGGCATCCAAAGTCAGGGCCTTATTGAAATGCCAGGAGCTATTGGCAGGATTTATCTCCAGCGCCGTGTTCAGCTCGTCCAGGGCCTGCGGCATTTTGCCGTCTTCGTAAAGCTCGAACGCCCTGTGAGCTTTGTCCTCGGCTTTGTCGTAATAGCCGAATTCTACATCTTCGGAGAACATAATCAGCTTTCTCCCGGTTGGCTGCTTAACCAATGCGCACTCGTCCACCGCCGTTATCGCCCAGCGTATGCCATCGCCTTAGAGTTTTTTTGCCTGTTGTAGCGCCGGTCCGGGCCGGCGAAAATTTCTTTGGAAATTTGACCTTTAAGCTCTTACAATTGCATAGGTTAGATTGCGTGCCCTGCGTTGACACGGGCGTTTCGCCAATGATAAGTTATGGTTTTTCTGGAAAGCAGGTAGTAATAGTCTTATAATCTGCTGCCAAAAGCGATTCATTGGTAAATCACAGCGGGCTTGCGGCGTCGCAACGCCAAGATTGTTTGGAGAAGCAAAACTATGATTAAAGAAATAAAAGGCCAGGTTACAGCCGGCAAGGGCAATTACGCCATTGTGGTCAGCAGGTTCAACGAGTTCGTAACCAGTAAATTGCTCGCCGGTGCAATCGACTGTCTGCAGCGTCACGGCGCCGCCGACCAGCAGATATCTGTATTTTGGGTCCCGGGCGCCTGCGAAATTACGCAGGCAGCAAAAAAACTCGCACAGAGCGGCAAATACGTTGCGGTCCTTTGCCTCGGTGCCGTCATACGAGGACAAACCGCCCATTATGATTATATCTGTCAGCAGGTATCACGAGGTATCGGACAGATTAACTATGATTCGCCGGCGCCGACTGTATTTGGCGTGCTGACCTGTGATACGCTCGAACAGGCCCTGGAAAGAGCCGGGACAAAGATGGGCAACGCCGGTGCAGATGCGGCGCGGACAGCTATGGAAATGGTTAATGTGATGGACCAAATCAGCAGTATTTAGCCCCGCAATCCTTCGACCCCCGCCTTTCGGCGGGGGTACCCCGGCCATTGGCCGGGGCTAATACGCCCCGAGCAAGGCCGAGGGGACGGGTATATTGCGGGGTCCGTTACCGCCAACCATGAACGGCAAACTATGGGCGTTGATAAGCGAACAAGGGCAAGAGAATTAGCCCTGCAGGCTCTATACCAACTGGATGTCCAAGGCCCGGAATTACTCGAGCAGCTGCCTGAGTTCTTTGTTGAGTGGGAGCAGAACGATTCTATTCGTAAACTTGCGTGGGATTGGACAAAGGGCACGTGGGATAATCTGGCGGAATGCGACCAATTGATAGCGGCCTCAACAATAAGATGGCAATTCAGCAGACTGTCGCCTGTTGACAAAGGCATTTTGAGGTTGGCCGTTTATCAATTGAAATTCTGTGCCGACATTCCGCCCAAAGTCGTGATGAATGAGGCCATCGAGCTGGCGAAGAAATTCAGCACTGATAAGTCGGGACCCTTCGTCAACGGCGTGCTCGACGCGGTCCTAAAAAAACCTAAGTAACCCCACGTGAAACGTGGAGAAGGAAAACCCCCAAATAGATTTGGGGGCTAAATATTTAGCCCCGCAATTTATTGCGGGGTTGTATTTTGCGGTTTCACCGCAGGTTCTTGCGTGATATGAGAACCATCGCAGTATTAAATCAGAAAGGTGGAGTGGGAAAAACCACCACGGTGGCTAACACCGCCGCAGCTCTGGCTGCTATGGGCTCTAAGGTTGTCGCCATTGACCTCGACCCTCAAGCCCATTTGACGATACATCTGGGCATTGAACCACAAGCCATCAAATCCGGGTCTTACGGCGTTTTGATCAACGAAGCCAAGTTCGAGCAGGAGATTCTGCTGGCGCGTCTGAATCTCTGGCTGCTTCCTGCAAACATCGACCTTGTCGGCGCCGAAAGCGAGCTGGTAAGCGTGGTCGGCAGAGAAACCATCCTGCGAGAGGCCATCCAGCCGGTTCAAGACAAATTCGATTATTGTTTTATCGACTGCGCCCCCTCGCTGGGCCTGCTGACGCTCAATGCCCTTGCCGCTGCCCAGGAGGTTTTGATTCCCCTACAGCCTCATTTTTTAGCCTTACAGGGATTCGGCAAACTATTGCAAACGATCGAGCTTGTCAACAAAAGGATCAACCCCGTCCTGAAGGTAGAGGGCATTTTGCTGTGTATGTTCGATAGCCGGGCCTCACTTCCGCATGAAGTCAAAGCAGACATCGAAAAATTCCTCAATAGTGCACGCGGCACCAATAGCGCCTGGGCGGGCGCCCAGATTTTGCCCACTTCTATTCGCAGAAACATCAAACTTGCCGAAGCTCCCAGCTACGGCAAAACAATCTTCGAATATGAGCCCACCTGTCACGGCGCCGAAGATTACAAAAAGGTAGCTGAATTCATTCGGGACGGCGGTCCCGCCCTCTGTGGCGCCGAACAAGAACAGCCTGCCATCAAAGTTGAATCTATGCTACAAGGTCCTGGCGAAGCACCGCAGTAGTGCCGTTATTCTCGCCTGGCGTTTCTTTCCAAGAGTCCTCGGTTGCGCATCCAGTCGGCGCAGCGCATCGGCCAGCTTGCGGCGGGGCTGTCTTTTTTGCCCAGGCCGAAACCGTGCCCGCCATTCTCGTAAATGTGCATTTCCGCCGAGACGCCGGCTTTTCGCAGGGCAAGATAAAAGTAGATGCTGTTTTCGGGCGGCACACCTTTATCGTCATTAGCGTGAACCAGAAATGTGGGCGGCGTTTGCGATGTCACTTGCTCCTCATTGGAAAGACTCTTAACCAGCTCTTCATCAGGATTTTTGCCCAGCAGATTTGTTCTTGAGCCGGTGTGTGCACACCACTTGCTGAACGAGATGACCGGATAAACCAGGATCATAAAGTCCGGCCTACAACCGACATCGTCTATCGAATCTTTTACGTCGTAGTAGCTGTTCTGGAAGTGCGTGCCCGCGCTGGACGCCAAGTGTCCGCCTGCGGAAAAGCCCAGGATGCCGATTCGGTTAGGGTCGATATTCCACTTTTTCGCCTGACTGCGGACCAGCCTTATTGCTCGCTGGGCGTCCTGCAGGGGCGCCGGATGCCCGTAGCCTGCGCCGCTATTGCGATGGCGGTATTTGAGAATAAAGCCCGCAACCCCGAGGGAGTTGAGCCACTGCGCAATCTGGTGTCCCTCGTGGTCGATAGCCAAGACTCCATAACCGCCGCCCGGACAGATTACGACCGCAGAGCCGGCAGCATTCTGCTCCGGCGGCAGATAAATCATCAGAGTCGGCTTGTCGCCTTCGGCGTCGCCTTTAGCTCCAGGAGCACCTTGCGGCCACAGCATCTCGACCTCCGGCGTCTGGGCATTTTCTGCCGCGGTCATCCCGACCAGCGTCAACGCTGTCACAATCCATGCCAATGCGATTCTACAGTGTGGACTCATTCCTCAAGCTCCCTAAATCAGTTGTTGTGGGTTTTGTAGCTGCTCGATAATAAAGCACAGAAACTTCGCCGCGTAGACTTCGTCTGAGACTATTCGGTCAACGGCCAGAGACAGACTCATCATTTTACGCACGGTCATCCGGGCGCTGCCGGGAACGACCGTTCGGATTACATTGCCGACCGCCAGGATAGTGCTGGCTACCAGGGCAGGGATTGCCAAGAACGAATCAATCCCGTAAACGCCGAGGTTGCTGAGCCCTATGGTCTGGCCTTGCAGCTCCTCAAACGTCAGCTTGTTGCTGCGGGCTTTTTCTGTAAGAAGCTTTTCCAGCCGGGCGATTTCAGCTAACGTTTTTTGGTGGGCGTCTTTTATCACCGGCACCATAAGTCCCTGCGGGGCATGGACCGGAAAACCAACGTTAATCGCATCGGCGATCTTGATGCTCGATACCCGACCCTCGATGCCCGATGCCCGGCCGTCCGTGAGTCGGTGGGTTGCAATCATGATGGGATATTTTTTCGCGGCCAGTGCCAACGCCCGGATAAGAAAAGCATTGCTGGTGATTTTAGCGCCGAGTGACTTGCTTAGTCCGGGCCTAAGTGCCATCAGCTCAGTCACGTCTGCCTTTGCTTCGATATAAAAGCAGGGCTTAGTCAGCTTGGACTTCATCATCCGCTGACCAATGAGCCTTTGGATTCTCGTCAGTGGTATCATCGTCGCTCGTTCCCCTGCTTCCGCCCCGACCAGGTCGGGGTCCCCGCAAAAGCGGGGATCGCACGGGCCTGGTGGTCAGCCGGTCAGCAATTCAAATTCCTCCCTGCTGAGGGAGTATCTCAATTTTTGCAGGGCTTCCAGCTCGATTTGCCGGACTCTTTCTTTGCTGAGGCTCAGGTCGTCGCCTATTTGCTTTAAGGTCTTGGTCTTCTTTTTTATCGGCGAGCTTCCCAGGCCGAAATGATTCAGGATCACATACTGCTCACGCTGGCTGAGCTCGTCTCTTATGACCTGCGCAAGGCTCTGGCGGGCCCGCTCGATAGCCCCGACATCCGCTGCTGCGGTGCTTTTTAAGTCCCGCTGTATATTTGCCAAGGAGGCGGCTTTGGCCCTATCCGGACCGCCCATCGCCGATATTTTGCGGGCAAAATCCTTGGCTATGGTCCAGGAGGCATAAGTGCCGAACCGAACGTCCTTAGTATAATCGAACTTCTCCACCGCCTCCATCAGGCAGAGATTTCCTTCGCTGATCAGGTCCTGTAAGTTTGCTCCGCCGGTGGTATGCTTGCTTGCGGTGCTTACCACCAGCCGCAGGTTGGCCTCAATTATTGCCTTTTTGATATCTTCCGCTTCAGCCAAGAAATTTTCTATTTCCGTCAGTCGTGTGCTCGACACACGTGAAGGTTTTATTCCTGTTCTGGCCTTATTCGCCAGATATTTCAGGTAATTGTACCTGCGGAAAAGCTCCATCTCACACTGCCTGTTCAGCACAGGCATATCGTTCAGTGCCTGCAAATACTCCGGCAAACCAGAACCTGCGGTAAAACCCCAGGCTAAATAATCAGACCCGCGTTCTACGCCGGGTTGGCTGGTTACCTGGCTCGGCGCCGGCTGTACCAGGATTTTTTCTTTGGCGTCCTGCTCGAGAAATTCATCGCTGGCGATAAATCCGATCTTTCGGGCAAGAATTGCCTTTGCCCTTCGTTGGTTCACGATCCGGTATATCGAGCTTCTGCACCGGTCGAAGCGCCTCATCAATTCCGCCACCCTTACTCCCTGCTTGTACAGCCTGTAAAGTTCGGCTGCCTCGTTCGGGCTGATTATACCCGAAGGTTTCTGGAAGAGCGGCCTATTGGGATGCGATTTTTCGTAATCCAGCAGTATATACCTGACGGTCTCGTGCGCCTTGCCCGTCTTGGCGGATATCTGGTTTATGATCTGATAGCGGGACAGCGCGGTCTTGGCGACAAGTCTGGCGGCCTGCTTTATGACCTGTTGTTTTTCTCTGGCTGTCAGTCGCTTGAAGTTTCTTGCTTTGGCAACAAGATGCGGATTTTGCCCGATGAATTTGTCCACGGCTGATTGCAGGAACCCGAAGCGTTTGCCCCCATCATCGAAGACGAACTTTCGGGTGATCAGGCCTCGTTTTCGCCAGCGATTGACGGTTTTTGTGGAGACGTCAAGTTTTGCAGCCAGCTCCTCGACGCTATAAACTTTTTGGCTCTGCGCGCCGGCCGGCAGAGCGATCCGCCCACTTAGCTTGGAGATGAAAATCTGCAAGTCCTCTAAAAGCTCATCGCCTTTTATCAACTGTTGTTCGGTCGGGCCTTTGCGGTGATAGCCGGTGATTTTGAAGCACACAAAGTTGAAGGGGTATTCTTTGTCCGGCTCGATAATCGCGAAGAGTTTTTCAGCGGCGTCGAGCTGTTTTCGGCGATGCTTTTGGGGCGTGAACCGCAGTTGTACCAGCAATTGCGCTAAATCTTGGTTCTTTATCCGACGCATAGTTGGGACACAGGAATAAATTCGAGATTTCCTGTTGGACCAGGTGTCCATTTTAGCGGATAGAGCGCAAAAAAACAGCGTTTTATAACGCTGTTTCACACTTCACGGGTTTGCCCCTTAAGTGCCACTTTTGGGGGTTTTCTGCGGCTACTTTCACGCCACCAGGCGTTTGGCGACATCGACCGCTGAAGCGGCATCGGGGGCGTAACCATCGGCGCCAACCTTATCGGCGTAGCCCTGAGTCACCGGTGCCCCGCCAATCATAATTTTAGCGGTAACGCCGGCTGCCCTAATAGCCTTTATCGTCTTCTCCATACTGGGCATCGTTGTGGTCAAAAGCGCACTCAAGCCGATCAGCTGGCTGCGGGTAGCCTTTGCCCGCTCAATAAACTTTTCGGGCCCAATATCGACCCCCAGGTCGGTAACTTCAAAGCCCGCGCCTTTCAGCATCATCGCCACTAAGTTTTTGCCGATATCGTGCAAATCGCCCTGCACGGTTCCTATCAAGAGCTTGCCCACAGGTTTGACGCCCGCCTTAGCAAGGGCCGGTGCAAGCACCTCCATCGCCATTTTCATCGCCCGGGCGGCAATAAGCACCTCGGGTATGTAAACCT
>JAFNGF010000324.1 GCA_017885385.1 Planctomycetota bacterium | reverse complement strand
GAGTTCATCAGCTTTGTATTGCATCGCAGCCTTGCGGCCTCGCCGCCCTCGGCTGGGATAATGTAAAGCTCGCTGTCAGGCTGGAGCAGCATATAGCTCTTGGCTTTGCAGAAGACTATCCATTTGCCGTCGGGTGAGTATTTGGCGAAGAAGTTGCTCATACCGTTATTCGAGGCGCCCTCAATGGGCTGCGGAGTCCCGCCTTGTCCATCGTTAAATCGGACTCTATACAAATCGAACAGGAATGGCTTTCCATCCTCCGTGAATTCTTTGCACTCCTCGCGCGTCAGCAGTATCTTGCCCTTGCCCAGTGTGTCCTGCAGGTCATACGCCTTAGCTCTGGCAAAGACTATGTGCTTGCCGTCGGGGCTCCAGTTCGGATTACTCTGGACATAATTCGGGTCATTGGCTCCGGGCAATGACCGGAAGGTACGTGTTTGGGCGTCATATACGCACAAGATGCCCTTGACGGGAAAGAATAGTTGAGAAAATGCCAGAGGCGGCATCGGGACAAAGACGGACTTATCTTTTACCGTGCTGATGACATACCTGCCGTCCGGAGAGATCTGAGAAAGCAGCCCAAAGGTCTGTTCTTGGTCTTCCTTGCGGTAATCGTTCCAGGTGATTATATCGCTGGTCGCCAGGACCATTTCTTCTGCGACGCGCGTAATGACGTATGAGCCTTTACTGTTGGCGTAGTCGACATCCATGGCAAGGATTGTCCCGCTCTCGGAAAAGGAGTGGCAGTTGCCGCAGACCGGCAGATTCGTCAGCACGATAGGAGGCGGCTTCGGCGAGGAAATCGGCCCAAACCGCCAGCGGATTTCGGAAGGGTCTTTAACAGCATCAATAAATGGCAGGTTTACTTCGCGGTAGAAAAGCGGTGCGCCGACCTCGTCTGCGGATGTCTTTATTGTGACCCGGCCTGCCGACAGAATTCTGGCTGGATTCGAGCGGCTGACGCCCAGGATAACGACCTGAGCCTCTTTCTCAAGCGACCGTTTCTTTATGCTCTCCCAATCTTTTTCCTGCGGAGTCCACTGTGCGGAATAAGCAACGAAGTTCGAGGCATCTTCGCTGTCCTGGAACTTTACGCTGATAACCCACGCATCGGAGTCCGGCAAGGGCCTTTGCCCCGACGAGCCGGACTTGCCGGTTTCATCTTCCCACTGAAAAGTAGGGGGCACAATTTCCGCAGGGAAAAGCGTTCCGTCAAGCGGGTAGCGTACCGTCAGACCTCCGTATTGAGCCTTGTCTCGATAGGCTGCCAGGACGTCCTCTGCACGGACAGCGGGTTTGCGAACAGCAAGCGGCAGCGTCACAAAGATTGCGACAACTGCTATCCCCAGACCTGCCAGCAGGTAGACCTGTCGTTTCCGCATAAAGCCAAGTCCCATTCCAATTCCTCTTGTCGTTTACTTGCCGCAAGAGTGAGTGGACGCGTTTTCCGGTTAAAATACCATAAAGTGTAGCTACCTGGCAATACTCTGGGTAGAAGTGCTGATGCCATAGTTGCGGAAGGGCTAACCTAAGTTCCGCAGCTTGCGAGAAAAAAATGGCTGGCGGCCGGCATCAAGACCGGCGATTTCATCTTAGAAACGCCGGTCAATGTCCACGTCTGCCGAGCAGAGCCGGCTGCTCAACGATGTAGATAGCAGCGCGCCCTATCCAAATCATAGGCTACGTCCTGCTTCTACTGATTGAAAGCGGTTGTCACTACTGTATAATGCGTGGCGAACGGAACTATAGCTGGGGCAGCAAAAACCTTGTGACTAAGCTGATATTGATGCTGCCGAGATTATAACGGGACGTGGTTGGACGCCTTGGCGAGTTTCCAGGAAGGAGTTTAGACATGAAATTACTGGAAGTCAAAACACTGCAAATTGAGGCCGTAAAGGTAATCAGGTTTGCCCGCTTTCGCGACCACAGAGGCTATTTCACGGAACACTACAGAAAAAGCGATTTCTTAAAGCACGGCGACACGCCTTTCATGAAGGGCGTCGAATTCATACAGGCCAACGAAAGCTACTCCAAAAGGGGGACGATTAGAGGCTTGCACTTTCAATGGAATCCTTATATGGGCAAATTGGTGCGCACTCTGGCGGGCAGACTGATTGATATGGCTCTGGATATAAGAAAGGGTTCTCCTACGTTCGGCAAGATTATACTTTATGATATGCCTGCCGATAGTACAGCAGATTACGCCGAGTGGATTTGGGTTCCTCCGGGATTTGCCCACGGCACTTTTTTCACCGAAGATAGCATGATTGAGTATTTTTGTTCCGGCGAGTATAGCCCCGGCTGCGAGGCCGGCATATCGCCGCTGGCAGGGGACATAGACTGGTCGCTGTGTGACCGCGATTTGAAAAAACTGTTTGATAGGATTGCCGGCCCCGCGACGCTAATTTCCGATAAGGATAGGGACGGATTGACCGTCAACGGCTGGAGCAGCGACCAGCGCTCGGACAATTTCATTTATGGCAGATTGTAAGAAGATTATGGGCTGATCTGAAGGGCGGAAACTGTGAGAATAATTCACGTTGTCGGAGCAAGGCCGAATTTTGTCAAGATTGCAAGCATCTTGCGGGCTTGCCAGAATGTGCCGGAAATTGAGTCGGTGCTTGTTCATACGGGCCAACATTATACTGAGTGTATGAACAAGGCTTTCTTTGAAGAGCTTGCGATCCCTGTTCCCGACGTGAATCTTGAGGTGGGTTCCGGCTCGCACGCCCAGCAGACGGCTGAGATTATGAAACGTTTCGAGCCGGTTGTGCTAAAACATAACCCTGATGCTGTGCTGGTAGTGGGCGATGTCAACTCTACCCTTGCCTGCGCCTTGGTGGCGGCAAAGCTGGGCGTAAAAACGATTCACGTTGAAGCGGGATTGCGGAGCTTCGACCGGACTATGCCTGAGGAAATAAACCGCGTCTTGACCGACGCCATCAGCGATATACTTTTTGTCTCTGAGCCAAGCGGTCTGGAAAACCTAAAACGCGAGGGCATCGCCGCGACAAAGATACACTTTGTCGGCAATGTTATGATAGATACCCTTGAGCTTCACAGGGCAAAGGCGTCGAATTCACGCATACTTGACGATTTGAACGTGCGGGCAAAAGAATATGCGGTCGTCACTCTACATAGACCCAGCAATGTCGATCAGCAGGAAGTATTAACCGGAATATTGGATGCGTTGGCGGAGATTCAGAAAGAGATCAAGGTCGTCTTTCCTGTGCATCCGCGAACGCGCGAACGTTTCGTGTCTGCGGGACTTTTGCAGAGGATTGAGAATTTGCCCAATATCGTGCTGACCGAGCCGTTAGGATATTTGGATTTTTTGAAGCTGATGTCCGAGGCTAAGGTCGTGATAACAGATTCCGGCGGCATTCAAGAAGAAACTACCATTCTTGGAGTGCCTTGCCTGACCATTCGTGAAAATACGGAAAGGCCGGTCACCGTTACCGAAGGAACAAATATTTTGGTGGGGATAGATACAGCCCGAATACTCACTGGCTATCGTGACAGTCTGAGCACGACAAGGGTATGTACTAGACCAAAGCTCTGGGACGGCAAGGCTTCGCAGCGAATTGTGCAGGTATTGTTAGATGCGCTGTGATGTGCGTTTGCTCGTGGTAAAATAGCATTTGTTATTGCAAGACCGGCGCATCGTCTGTAAACTATTAAGCGAGTGTATCGGCGGCGTAGCCAAGTGGTCTAAGGCGACGGTTTGCAAAACCGTNNACCGGTAGCTTGCCGGTCGTCCCGAATATCTCAAAACAAATTTGGGCTAATTTTTTATTTCCAATCTTTCTGAGATTCTATCTTAATCTTTTTTCAATAATCAAATCAGGTGGTTCTGGCCAATCATTAGGCTGGCCCCACTTAACAAGTTTGTTCTCAAAAAAATAAAACCATAATACTGATTTTTCAACTCTTGCCCGTGGACTACCAAACCCCCAGCGATAATTTTGGTCATCAATATCTTCTTTTGTTACATATTTAGTAATATGTACTAATTCATAGGCTGTGACCTCTCTGCTTTGTCCACCCACATATGCTTCTGGTATGACTTTTTTGAAATCTTCAAGGGTCATACCAATTTTAACTTGAGATAACTTTTCAGAATATTGTTTTTGAATAGATGGTATTTCGCTTGGTTCATTAACTATGATACTGCCTTTTGGGGGAGTTGCGCAACCAACAAAAAACAAAATACAAGACACTATACATAAAATTTTCATTTTTGGTCTCCCTTTACTTTTCTATCGGGCCGGTTGGGCAGCGATAACGCGAAAGGTAGGTGTGCCTAAAACTCGTTACTGCTGCCCGAACCGCTTGCTGGTGTACCGCCAGCGTCCCGACGTAAGTATTATAGGCTGGCAAACAGTGAATTTGGCCGGAAAATCTCAAAAATCGCTCAAAAATACGTAGTTTCCACAATAGGCGCGCAGCAGGACTACGGGGATAATTATAAGAGGTAGTCTCTCTCAGGCCGTGGTAGTAGGAGGTTGATAAGCAGAGCAGATATTGATAAGATACAAATTCGTGATGACCAAGCCCGTTCATAAGGCGAAGTATATCAAGCAAGCTTCAGTAGGCTGAGCAAGAATTACCGAACGGAGGTTTAGCTATGCATGCTACTCGTCTTTCAAAGTGCGGCAAATCAATTGCCCGTCATTGGGTCACGGTTCTATTAACTTTCGTCTTAGTGAGTGTAGCGGGCATCTTGTTGGCGTGGTGGAAAGGCAGACCAGTGTACAATGTTGCTGGTGCAATAAGGGTCGCTCCCATCATACCGAACATTTTGACCGGCGAAGCGGAAAAGGGTGTAATATCAAACTATGAGAACTTTGTATATACACAGGCACGACTTATCACCAGTAACCAGGTAGTTCAATGGGTAGCCGATGCCCTGGTGGACAAGAATTTGTCCTTCTTCCAGAAAGAACCGGCCGGCTTTGTCGCGAAACTCAAACGCCAACTTGAGGGTGCTGAAGCAAATCGCGAACCAGCCAACGTATTGAAAGACGCAATACAAAGTGGAATTATTACCGCCGTGCACGCTGGAAGGACTGAGCTAATAGAAGTGACCGTGAAAAGCACAAACTCTAACGAAGCGAAGCAAATCGTAGACGCCTTTATAAATGCCTACATGGTTCTCGAAGGTAATAGAGCCACGCAAGATGAAAACCAGAAGCTGGCCATCCTGGAAAGCGAGCGAAAAACGCTTATCCAAAGGCTGGACGATCACCGCGCAAAGCTCCGGGATTTAGCGCAACAGTACGGCACCCCAACCTTA
>JAFNGF010000323.1 GCA_017885385.1 Planctomycetota bacterium | reverse complement strand
TCGGGATGGACCGCTTCGAGGCGCGGCAGGCAATCGTCGAGTGGTTCCGCACGCAGGACCTTCTCCAGGACGTTCGGGACTACACACACGAAGTCGGTCACAGCTACCGAAGTCATGTGCCGATTGAGCCGTATCTTTCCGACCAGTGGTACATCGCAGTCAAAAAACCGATTGATTATCTCGCCGAAAAATTCGGGCAAGGCCTTATTGAAGGAACGGATGTTCCGGTAAATTCCTTAGCCGGCTTGGCGCTAAAGCCTTTACTCGACGGTCGGCTGCGTTTTATCCCGCAGCGCTATGCCCAAACCTATCGAACCTGGCTGGAAAACTTGCGCGACTGGCCAATCAGCCGCCAGCTCTGGTGGGGACACCAAATCCCCATCTGGTATTGCCAGAAATGTGGTCAATTCAATTCCGGTTTGGCGGATCCTGAAAACTGTGAAAAGTGTGGCTCTGCTGATATAGTCCAGGACCCCGATGTCCTCGATACCTGGTTCTCCTCAGCTCTTTGGCCTTTTAGCACTATGGGCTGGCCGGATGAGACGCCAGAATTGAGAACATTCTATCCGGGCAATGTACTATGCACCGCACGCGAAATCATTACGCTGTGGGTATCACGCATGGTGATGATGGGCCAATATTGTGTGGGCGATATTCCATTTGCCGATGTCTACATTCACGCGATGATACAGGACGGCGAAGGGCGAAAGATGTCCAAGAGCCTGGGCAACGGAATTGACCCGCTGGTAGCCATAAATAGTCACGGTGCCGACGCGATGCGGTTTACGCTGGCCAGTATGGCCACGGATACTCAGGATATTCGGATGCCCGTAGTGTCGATGACGCTGCCCGACGGACGACAGGCAAATACGTCGCCGAAGTTCGATGCTGGGCGAAACTTCTGCAACAAACTCTGGAACGCCTCGCGTTTTGCCTTGATGAATCTGGAAGGCATTGACCCCGCCAAATTCGACCCCGACAAGATGGATATCACCGACAGATGGATTCTTTCACGCCTGGCCCGGACTATCGCTGAGGTGACAGAGTCGCTTAACCAGTACAAATACAGTGAGCCTTTAGCGCAGCTTTACCGATTCTTCTGGAACGAATTCTGCGACTGGTACCTTGAGTGGATTAAGCCGAGATTGCAGGATGAGCGGCAAAAACCTATTGCCCAGAATGTGTTGGCTTTTGTGCTGGACCAGACCTTGCGGCTTTTGCACCCATTTCTGCCGTTTATAACCGAGGGCATATTCCAGAAGCTGAATGAAATCGCACCGACGAGGCAGCTACAGGGCGTAGCGCAAGCAAGGCACTCGACGGCTCTGGTAATAGCCGAATGGCCGGCAAGCCTGAATGCCCTTATCAACCAGAAGGTGGAAGAGCAGATTCCGATTGTCCAGGATGCCATAAGGGCTATTCGGGACATTAGAAGCAAATACAACAGGCCGCTGGACGAGCTTTTCAAGGTTTCCGCACAAGCATCGCCGAAAACCGTAAATATCTTGAANNCGAAATGCCGCTACCGCCATAGTCGGAGACTTACGGATTTACGTTCACGACATGATCGACCCGGAGGCTGAACGACAACGACTGGAAAAGCAAAAACAACAGGTAGAAACAGCCAAGAAAGCGGTCGAGGCCAAGCTCAGTAACAAGGATTTTGTTAGTAAGGCTAAACCCGAGGTGGTAGCCCAAGCCAGAGAAAAACTCGCCCAGCTTCAAGAACAGGTGGAGACTATCCGCAAGCACCTTTTTGAGCTGGACGGCTGATGCTTGACTACTTCAAAAGACAAACAGCCACAGAGGACACAGAGCTCACAGAGATGAAAAAATAAAGTAATTCCTNNGAGCGGCGTGCTCTCCTTCGACTGCCCTCAGAGCCTGCCCTGAGCCTGTCGAAGGGACGGCGTCTGTGGCAAAAATTAGGGTGAACCAAAATGGACGTAGAAGTCGAACTATCACGCATAATTATCAACGAGACATCGGACCAACAAATAATTGTTTTGAAGGAGCGGCAAGGTGAGCGCGGCTTCCCTATTGTCATTGGCATAGTTGAGATTTTCGCCATCGACCGCCGGTTAAAGGGCATCAAGCCGCCCCGGCCCATGACACACGATCTGCTGGACTGCGTAATCGAAAATCTCGGCGCTAAGATAGAAAAGATAGTCATAAATGACCTGCGCAATCATACCTTCTATGCCCAGATACATCTGACTTTGAACGGCCGAACGATCACAATTGACTCCCGCCCCTCCGATGCCATTGCCCTGGGAGCTGGGTCAAACGTTCCTATTTACGTTGCCCAGCACGTGCTCGAACAGACCTCGCAGTAGAAATGAGGGCGCAAAGACCGTCAAGCCCGCTTGGTGACGCGAAGGCTCGATATAATCAGCAGCCCAACGCCGATGCAAAGCATAGTGTCCGCCGCGTTGAAGGCGGGCCAATGATAGTCGCGGTAGTACACATCAATGAAGTCGCGCACATGACCGTGGTTAAACACCCTATCCCAGAGATTGCCGCAAACACCGGCAGCAAACAGCGCCAGAGCAACGTGAACCAGTCTATGCTGACCCGCACTGAGAAAGAAAACGCCGGCGATCACTATCAGTGCGACAGCTGAAACTGCTGCTAATAAATATGGCCTGCCCGAGAATATGCCAAAAGCGCCGCCGTCGTTCAGCGCAAGGACCAGCCGCAAAAAACCGTCTATTATGGAAACGCTATTGCCGGGCTTCTGCGTCAGCCATCTGAACACGATGCTCTTGCTCCACAAGTCGAGCGCCAGACCCGCTGCCATTAGGGGCCAGAAAGTCACTTGTGCCGTCAAATCCGGTAGTGCAAGAGACCGGCATCTCAGAAAAGCCCGAGCCAAACTTGGCCGGGCGTCACTATTTTGTCCTTTGGATTCCACCACGCGCAAAATCAGGTCCGACAGCGTCCCTGCCCTATCTTGAATATCTTTTTAATATCCTCAAACTGACCGATTCGTCGTGTCATTCCTGCGGAAACAGGAATGACAAAGTGCGATATGTCACTATTAGATACTTACTTGTGACAGTGCCCTATCGAAAAATCGGTCAGTTTGAGTAATATCTGCAATTATTCACGGCGGCACCGTAATACCGCCGCAATTATAATCCGGTAACCACTTCTGTCAAAGACTTTTAGCAGCGGAGAGATTTTTCGCCGGCACTGATGTCTTCTAAATGTTTGACACATTTAATCCGGCTCTATATCATACTGATTCAGCTCGACTGGAATCTGATGGCCAGACGAGCCATCACGTTGCCTGTGCTGCTTTTGCTGGAAAGGACCTTTCTTCAATGGCAAAAGAAAAAGTAGACTTGAAAATTAGGCCGGTCGTACTGATTATCCGTGACGGATGGGGCTACAACCCCAACAGGGACGAAGATGAATATAACGCCATCAAGCGCGCCCACACTCCCGTAGACGATGTGCTGATGGCTGAGTATCCGAACTGCCTTATCCACACCAGCGGCAAGGATGTGGGGCTGCCCGAAGGAACAATGGGCAATAGCGAAGTCGGGCATCAAAATATCGGAGCCGGCCGAATCGCCCCGCAGGAATCTGTCAGAATAAGCAAAGCCATTCGCGATGGCTCATTTTTCCAGAACACGGAGTTCCACAATCTCATCCACTTTATCAAGAACAGCCACAGCAGAATGCACATCATGGGCTTGTGTAGTGACATTGGCGTACATTCCCTGCTGGACCATTTGTACGGCCTGCTTGAGCTTGCAAAAAGAAACGAGGTAAAAGACGTTTTTATCCACGCCTTCACGGATGGGCGAGATTCACCGCCGAACAGCGGAGCAGGGTACATAGCCGACATTGAGAAAAAGGCACAAGAAATTGGCGTAGGCAAGATCGCGACAGTTATGGGCAGATTTTTCGCGATGGATCGTGACAGCCGATGGGACCGCGTGCAAAAAGCTTATGAGTGTATGCGGTTTGGCAAGGGCATCAAGGCAAATAGCGCAGCCGAAGCTGTCGCTAAAAGCTATGAAAAAGGTGTCACCGATGAATTCATCGAGCCAGCGTGTATTGTCAACAGCGACAATGAATCGCTGGCCACGATAGCTGACGGGGACGGCGTGGTGTTTTTCAACTTTCGCGGCGATAGGCCCCGCGAAATCACGCGAGCATTTGTCGACCCGGACTTTAGAGAATTTCCCAGAACAACAAAGCCCGATATACATTTTGTGTGTATGACCGAGTACGATGCAACGATACCTGCACCGGTGGCATTTCCAAAGCCCGCAAAAATGAAAAACATCCTGGGGGCGTACTGGAGCAGCCTGGGGCTGAAACAATTCCGCTGCGCCGAAACGGAAAAATACGCCCATGTCACTTTCTTCTTCAATGATTACACCGAAAAGCCTTTCCGGGGCGAAGACAGGCAGATCGTGCCTTCGCCGCGAGTCAAAACCTACGATCTGAAGCCTGAAATGAGCGCCTATGAGGTTACCGACGTTGTCCTGAATAGACTCGACTCGAACAAATACGATGTCGTGGTGATCAACTTTGCTAATCCCGATATGGTCGGGCACACAGGGGTGCTATCAGCGGCAATCAAAGCAGCAGAAGCTGTCGACCAGTGTGTGGGCAAAATCCTCGATAAAATCAAGAGTCTTGGCGGTGCGGCAATTGTCACAGCCGACCACGGCAACCTCGAGAGAATGTGGGATACACCAAAGAATCAGCCGCATACCGCCCACACTGTTGGCGACGTGCCGCTGATTGTTTTTGATGAGCGCTATAAAAACAGCAAGCTGCGAGAAGGAGGCAGATTAGCCGACATAGGGCCGACACTGCTGCAGATGATGGGCCTGCCACATCCGGAAGAAATGACCGGCCAAAGTCTGCTTTTACCTTGACATATAAAATTGATAGTTAGCCCCGCCATCACCTTGCGGGGTTATAATTAGCCCCCCGTTTCACGGCGGGTTTTTATTTGACTGTTTTATCGGCCGTTGTTAAACCCGGCATTAAAAACAATAAGAGCCATTTCGCTTTATTGCCGTTAATTTTTAGCCGATATAACTTAATGATTCTTAGAGGGGGCAATATAGTGAGCAAAAGCATATTAGAAAAACAACCTCATCTGATACCGGTTACAATTCCGACTGCAATGTTACTTTTAGCGTTAGCACCTTTGCCTTATGGTTATTATCAACTCCTTCGATTCGTCGTTTTTGGGGCAGCTCTGTATGTGGCCTTTGCGGCTTTTAATTTGCAAAAGATATGGGCAGTGTGGGTATTTGGCTTTGTTGGTATTTTGTTTAATCCATTAATTCCGGTACATCTACCGCGTGAGATATTGCAGCCAATTGATGTAATTTGCGCGATACTATTTGTGATCATTGCGATTGTACTCCACGGGCCTGTAAAAAGTGTGCATATGATAAAAACACCAATAAAGAATCGAATGGGCGACTACTTTTATACAGAGAGTAACCCTAGTCGAACGGTTTTGTGAAGACTATATAATCATTCTTAGGATTAAATATGTTCGGATTATTTAGTAGGCAAAAAATACATGTCTCCAGAGCCGAGTTTGTTACGTTGATGCTATTACGTCAGCAAGAAATTGCTAAAGAATTGTCAAGAACCGCACAGGAGTATCTTCAGCCAAAACTTGATGCCGAAACTCTTCAGTTTGAATGTGAAGTCCTTTCTCTATGGATACTCTCGCTCGCAATTCCAGATGACGACCTCAAGAATATGATCGATAACGAATACTTTCGCTGGAGGAATTTTGATAACGATGATATCGAACAGTTCTGTGAACATCTCAACATGCGATATAGACGATACTACGACGCATTTAACCATTGGCGCGAGGATTTTGGCGCACACGGTCCACTGCTTGGTTCAGTTCTGGCGAATGCGTTAAAAACAGGTGAAAGTGATAAATTGGTGTCGGACCCTTTACACGCGTGCTACGCATTTACTATAGTTATGGAAAACTTCAAATCAACGCTTGAGTTTATTGCGGATTTGAAGAAAAAATATGATTTGTCAGAAGTAAGCTCCGTTTTCGTGGCTAAGTAAAAGCGCAAAAAGATTCATTGAAAGAGGGCAAAGGTGAAAAAGTCGCTAGGACCTCTCCCGCTAAGGCAGGCCCATCGCGGGAAGTGGGAAATAGAGAATGTAACCGGCAAGTGGATAAAATGCGAGACAGAAGCAGATGGGAAGGTTCTATCGGATGCCCCATCTTAGAGCCGTTGAGGCAAGTATGATAAGAAACTCAAAAGACCTGAATGAACCAAATGAGCTATATAGCTATCTGGATGTTAAAAAGGAACTTGTAACCGGCTTCTCAATACTGTTCTCCCGTTTTGAATATGCGTTGAAGCGGGGTGGATATTGCCAAAAGTGCCTCGCGGCAAAACCGGATTGGGATAAATTCGCTCAGGACCACAGTGAACTGTTCGACACACAAAATAAATCTAAACTCATTACTTCCACGCAATATATTCTGAAAAACCCTCCAAAAAGACAGGTCCAAAAGAATGGCAAGTTAGACTGGCGGTCTGTTAAGAATAATACCACTCAACTGGGACTAATCTTGCGTTTGGTCAGAACGGTTCGCAACAATCTTTTCCATGGTGGAAAATTTCCCTCCGGTCCCATCAATGATCCCGCAAGGAATACCAACTTATTGGAGAGCTGTATAACTATACTCAGAGAATGCCTTTGTCTTAACGAGGGAATTCAGAGATGCTTTTGGGAAAGGAGTCGGTAAGAGTAATCTTGGATAAGAGCAAGGAGTGATCAATTATTTCTTGCCCCTAACGCGACCCCAAGCTAAATCTCTTTTTCAATAGCGAAACTTTTACCCCCAAGACCCAAAGACACCAAGTCTTATTTTCTTGTTAATAAGTTGGTGTTTATCTGTGTAAATCCATCTCTCAACGGAGCACTGGCATTTCCATAGGAAATGAATACAATAAGACAGATATGGGGCAGATAAAATTTCTTGACCAGAACATGGTAAATATGATCGCGGCGGGCGAAGTAATCGAACGCCCCGCCAGCGTGGTCAAGGAATTGATGGAAAACAGCATCGATGCCGGGGCGACAAAAATAGCTGTGTCCATCGAAGATGGCGGCCGAAAACTGATATCGGTCAGCGATAATGGCTGTGGGATGGATGCAGAAGACCTGGCCAAAGCATTTGAGCCGCATACCACCAGCAAAATCAGAACCACTCAAGACCTTCGGGCCATAGCGACCCTGGGATTCAGAGGCGAAGCATTAGCCAGCATTGCCTCGGTGGCCCAGGTCAGAGCAATAAGCCGAGCAAAAGATTCGTCGGCCGCCAACTGCATTGAGATTGACTGCGGAAATAAGGGCAGCATCAACCCGTGCAGCGCAGATTACGGCACGACAGTCCAGGTCAGAGACCTCTTTTACAAGTTACCTGCCAGACGCAAGTTTCTGCGAACCGCCAACACCGAAATGGGCCATATAATCGAACAATTCACGCGCATAGCACTTGCCAACAATAAACTCGATCTGATGCTGATACATAATAGTAGAGAGCTTTATCGCCTGTCGGGCAGCCAAAGTCCGCGTCAGCGCATAGCCTCGCTATTTCCATCGGAGATTTGCGAGAATCTGATTGAAGCGGAGAGCAGCGAAAAACAAATGCACATTTTCGCCGTGCTGGGTCTACCCAACGCGTCGCGAACGAGCAACAAATTCCAGTATCTATTTCTGAATGGCCGATTCATCCGCGACAGATTCATCTCGCACGCCATCAAAGAAGCATATCGCGGCAGCGTAGAGTCAGACAGATTCCCGGTCGTCTTCCTATTTATTCAGATGCCCTACGAGGACTACGACGTAAACGTGCATCCCACAAAGATCGAGGTGCGTTTTTACAACGCCAATCTTATCCATTCTCAGATACTGGGCTGTCTGCGGGAGAAGCTCTTAGGCACAGACCTTCAAACGCCTGCAAAACTGCCGGCGGCAGCCGGACAACCAGCGGGTGTCCACGAGGGCTCCGCCAGAAGCCAGCAAATTGCTGACGCGATGGCAGAATTTTTCAAGAAGCATAGACCCGTTCAGACACAGCAGCAATTCAGGCCTGCACCGGCAAGGCAGTTCAGCGCGCCGCCTTACCAAGCCCAGCAGGTAGCTGAAGACCAGGGGCGTCACGCGCAGCAGCAAATCGCTGCCGGAGAGGCTAAATTCCTGCAGATACACGACAGCTTCATTATCG
>JAFNGF010000322.1:22881-24966 GCA_017885385.1 Planctomycetota bacterium | reverse complement strand
CGATCCATTTGCCGTCGGGCGAGACTTGCGGGTCAGAAAGCTGCTCCATTGCCAGCATATCGTGGACCGAGAATGGATGCGTTTTGTCAAGTGATCCTACAGCGAAGGTCTGGATGCCGATGTACAAAACAAGGGACAAAGCACCGAGACGCATTTTTTCTCCTTTTACTGAAAGGTTTAGCCGTCGCCGGCACGGGGACGGTCAATTAAAACCAACGCCGGACAAGAACCCCGCAATGAATTTTGGGGCTAAATATTTAGGCCCGCTTTTTGCGGCGGGGTCGAGCTTTCTTTGGCCAGCACGATGGGGATATCAAGCCAGAAGGTCGAGCCTGCGCCCGGCTCACTTTGCAGGCCGATACTGCATGCAAGCATATCGGCTAATTCTTTACTTATCGCCAGTCCCAGTCCGGTGCCCGGCGACTCTCTGGTAATAGAGCCGTCGACCTGGCGGAATTTTTCGAATATTTTTTCTTGGTCGGCCTGCCCTATGCCGCAGCCGGTGTCGCTGACCGAAATACGGACGAATCGGGTATCATTTGTCACCAATGGTTTATCGCCGGCAGGCCCTTGCGGCTGCATTTCCGCCGCAGCGGCGTTCCCCTCGGGATTTGCCCTCGGCGAGGCCGGCGGAGCAAAACCCGCCCGAATTTCGATCCTGCCCCGGGGAGGCGTGAATTTGACGGCGTTGCTTAGAAAATTGTACAATATCTGCTGAACCTTGCCGGCATCGGTCATAAGAACGGGCAGCTCCGGATCTGTGGTCAGCTTGACCTTGATCTTCTTTTTCTTGGTCAGAAGCGAAAAAGATGCTATCGCCTTTCTACACAGCGCATCTATCGAGGTCTCTTCTACGTGTAGCAGGATTTTCGCAGATCTGATTTTTGCCAGGTCCAGCAGGTCGTTAATCATGTTCAGCAGGCGGTTGCCGCTTGTGATAATATTGTCGGCGTATTTTTGCCCCTTGTCTGTCGCCAGAAGAGCGGGCCTGTCCCGCAAGACCTGGGCAAAGCCCAATATGGCATTGAGCGGCGTCCTGAACTCGTGCGACATATTGGCCAGGAACTCACTTTTTAGCTTGTTGGCCTTGAATAGCTCGATATTCCGCTCGGAAAGCTCTGCTATCTTGGCGTCGAGCTGTTTGTTTGCCTGGCGCAGCTTATTCTGTGTGGCCTGGAGCGTATCCAGCATGTGATTGAATGCGTCGGCCAGCTTTTGGTATTCGTCGCCGGTGCTTATTGCGCTTCTTATGTCGAGATTGCCCTCGGCGACGTTGTTTGCGATTGCCCGCAGCTGCCGGATGGGGCTAAGGATTAACCGCTGGGTGATTAGATAGAACGCCACGATTGCACCTGTGCCGGCTATTAGGCCGGCGGCGATAATCCAGACCCAGTTTAATAGACCGGTTTTGCTGATATCGGCGGCTTGACGCTGGACCAGAACCGCACCAATAGGCTCATTTCGAGAAAATGCGCCGGCAGAACCCTGGGGATTGTGGCACGATATACAGTGATCGGTGGCTCTGAAAACCCGGACATAGCTGCTGACAAGGACGCCGTTACTTTTGACAAAGTCAATTTTTTCATCCCGCCCCCGCTCAGGGTCCTCGGCCTTTAGAGTCTCGATCACAGTTTTTTCCTGGTCGGTCAACCCTGCCGCCGGTCGGGATGTTGCCGGCGGCGTCGCGGCGCCGCCGAAGCGAATCCAGCGTATGTGGGAGTCGTTTGGATCGAGGGCAAGGCCGCTGCTTTCCAGCGGTGCAGGGGTGATCTGCGGCTGGGACGGCTGACCGGCGGACTTGAGCTGGAAGTGGTTATGTAGCAGCAGCGTCTCGGCTCTTGCCCGTTCGGTATCGAGGTAATCCTTCTTGGTAAGCTGGCTCATCCAGACGTAAGGCAGAACCAGAGCCAGCGCCAGAGTAAAGACCACCGCTACGCCGAACGTCAACTGGCACTTCTTGGCCAGCGACAGAGGCGACAGCCGCAGGAACCTCAAAAGTTTCCGCCAGATACGGCCTATATGAAATCCTATCTTAAACAATGTGAAATCCAATGTGCCCGGCTGACCAATCGCTAATCGCCGGGC
>JAFNGF010000322.1:1968-22865 GCA_017885385.1 Planctomycetota bacterium | reverse complement strand
CTGAGGCATCGGCAGCGCTGACCAAAGCCCTTAGCTCCACGGTTCGCTCAGACGTATTGGTCACCTGCAGCACACAGACCTTGCCGTCCCACAGATTTGATGAGTTTTTCACTAGGCGGCCAAGCTCTTCTCTCACAGAGTCGATGGGTACGGTATAATCGACATAAATAAATATTGTACCCAGAATATCTGCGCTGACACGAGTCCAGTTTTGAAAGGGCTTTTCGATAAAGTAAGTAATCGGAACAATCAACCGCCTCAGGTCCCAAATCTTNNAAAGCGATTTGTAGCCCGGCGATAAATGTGCTTATTGTTCGCTGGGCGGCCATGCCTACCACAATGCCGATAATTCCTGCCGATGCCAAGATAGTGGTGCCAAGCTGCCGGACTTTGGGAAACGTCATTAACATGGTCGCTAATGCAATGACACCAACCACGATGACGGCTATTCGCTTTAAGACCTTTAGCTGGGTAAGAATCTTGCGTGCCCTTAGGTTGTCTTTTACGTCCACCGCAAATCGGCTGACAATATAGTCCTCCAGGACATAAACCATTTTGATTAGCAGCCACGACACCAGGCCTATAAAGAACACGCTCAGGATGTGAGTGACGCCGGCAATTTTCTCTTCACCTAGTGCCGCTGCCAGACCCAGGCGGATTACAAAAACGACGATTGTCCATTGCACTGGCCGGTAGCAGTGTTTGACTAGCGAGTCATCGACGACGCCCTTGGTGCGTTGGGCAAGGTTTCGCAGTATTTTGAAGATAAGAAAATGGCCTATCAGGCCCGCCAACACAGGTACCCCGACCAGCCAAGCTACCATTTGCCAGTTTTGCAGCAATATCGACATTTTGTCCCTCCTGGCGATCAAGAATAAATGAGCCCGCAATAAATTGCGGCGCTGGATACGTTTAGCCGTCGCCGCTACGGCGACGGTTTTTTCACCCCTGCGGTGACGGTTCTTCCTCTTGTTCAATTGCGCGCAGATGTTTTTGTGTTCGCAGGTTCAGTTCGTCCAGTTGTTTTTGATCGACTTCGCTTGGAGCATCGGTCAACAGGCACTGGCCTCGCTGAGTCTTAGGGAATGCGATCACATCTCTAATGTTGTCGGTGCCTGTAAGCAGCATGATCATTCTATCCAGTCCGAACGCTATTCCGCCGTGCGGCGGTGCGCCGTATTCGAGGGCTTTAAGGAAAAAGCCGAACCGCTCCTGAGCCTGCTGCCTGGAAATACCCAGCAGGTCAAAGACCTTCTGCTGCACTTTGGGCTGATGGATACGAATGCTGCCGCCGCCGATTTCCGAGCCGTTGACGACAATGTCATAAGCCTGTGCGCGAACATTTGCAGGGTCGCTGTCGAGCTTATCCAAATCTTCGGGCAAAGGCGCGGTGAACGGATGGTGCATCGACTCGTAACGTTTTTCGTCCTCATTCCACTCAAAAAGCGGAAAGCCCACCACCCAGACGAACTGGAAACTGTTTTCATCGTACAGCTTCAGGTCGCGGGCAATTTTGCAGCGAAGCGGCGCAAGAGCCTTGTTGGCGATTTGCTCTTTATCGGCAACAAGCAGCAGCAGGTCGCCGTCTTTTGCCGCGAAGCGCTCGACGATTTGCTGCTGCAGCTGTGGGCTGAAGTATTTGCCCAGGCCGCCGATGAATGTGAGTTTGCCATTCTCATTTTTCAGCCTGATCCAGCTAAGACCTTTTGCACTGTAGTCGGCGACAAAGTTGGTCAGCGTCTTTTCGATGTCACTTCGGGAGTATTTTTCGCCAGCCGGGGCACAAAGTCCCTTTACGACTCCGCCTTTTTCGATGACCAAGGTAAATATGCCGAACGTGCTTTGCCTGGCGATGTCGGATATATCTTTCAGCGTCAAATCGAAACGCAGATCCGGCCTATCTATACCGTAATTAGCCATTGCATCCTGGTAGGACATCCGCCGCATCGGCGTTGTGACATCCACGTCGAGTATGTCTTTCCAGATTTTCGCTACAAGATTTTCGTGAATGCCGATGACATCGTTAGTATCCACGAAGCTCATTTCCACGTCTATCTGGGTGAATTCCGCCTGTCGGTCGGCTCGCGGGTCTTCGTCACGGAAACACCGCACTATCTGGAAGTATTTCTCTACGCCGCTGACCATAAGGATTTGCTTAAATAGCTGCGGCGACTGAGGCAGCGCATAGAAGCAATTCGGCTGGAGCCTGCTGGGCACAAGAAAATCCCTGGCGCCTTCGGGCGTGCTTTTTGCCAGCATAGGCGTTTCGATTTCCCAGAAGCCCAGCCGGTCGAAATAGTCCCGCGCTATTTTCATGACGCGGTGTCGGGTATGCAGCCTGCACTGCATTTCCGGACGGCGCAGGTCTACATATCGGTGAACAAGGCGAACCTCTTCGCTGGTTTTTTCCGCCTCACCGATCTCAAAGGGCGGCGTCTTGGCGGTGTTGAGTATCTCTAATTGCTCCACCAGCACCTCGATTTGGCCGGTCGCTAATTTGGGGTTTTCCAGGGTTGGCCCTCGCGGCCTGACCAGGCCGCTGGCGGCGACTACCCATTCGCATCGCACGGTCCTTGCGATTTTGTGCATTTCCGGCTGCGTTTCGGGATTGAAGACTAACTGTGTCAGGCCTTCTCTATCTCGCAGGTCGAAGAAGACTAAGTTTCCGTGGTCGCGGTAGGAGTGCACCCAGCCGGCCAATGTTACTTTTTTGCCCGCGTCTTCCAGCCGAAGCCGCCCGCAAGTATGCGTTCTTTTAAGCATAGTAATCTTGCAAACCTCACAAAGATAACCCCGCAATAAATTGCGGGGCTAAATATTTATCCGGCGTGCTCTATCCACTGTTACATAGATGAGCAACGCTTATTGACCTATCAATTGCCCGTAGTCTACCTCCAGACCATTTTTGACCTTGCGATAGTATACCATTCTCCCAGAAACCTCTTCTTGAAGACTGGATTTGACCTTGTAGGTTTCGGGTTTTATTGATACCGGTACGTCACCAATATATCCATCAATTCCCTTTGATTCTTCCGTCTCGTCCGCCAGGCGCCAGGCAACACCTCCCTTTAATTCAGCCCCCTTCTTCAGGATTGCCTCGTGAAATCTTAGGCCCATGAATGTCTTGACGATCACGAGGTCATGCACCCATGTTTGTATCATCTTCCTGTCGATCTGATCCATTGCTCCTCTCAGGTTTCCGGTCATCTGAAGGACTTTCTCCGTTGCAGACTGTATCGCGCCCGGTTTTTCCTTCAGATACCATTGCTCCCACTCATCGAGGGTCCTGCCGGTGAAATGTTGAATAAGTTCGCTCATCTGGCCAACAACTCTCGGCCGCGTCCCTTGCGCATTCTGATTAGCCAAATTGATGAGTTGTGTCGTGTATTTAGGGAATTCTGGCGTCTCGATATCTAAATATCTTCCGATATCGTCATTGCTGAGTTTTATCTTCATTTCGTTATCGTTCACAAAACCATTTGTTCTCATTCATTGTTCGCTCTCCTTTGGGACTGCAATAATCTGTCTTTATACCTGTATGTGTATCCTGTATCAACGTCAGCCATATGGTTTTTTATCAAATGAGCATTGACGAATGTTTTATTTTTTAAGTATACGTAGCAAAGCAAGTTATTGTCTTTATCATGCTTTGTTTCATCAAATCTCAGGAATACCTTCTGGCCCTTAGTCAAATCTTCCAGAAATCGAACAGCCTCGCTCCTTTTCCCGTTTGGTTTCACCCCTATCAAACGTATTTTCACCCCCGTATCCAAGACGAGGTCTGAAGGCGAGAGAACTTCCTTGACTGTGTAGTACCTTTGCTTTTGAGCCTCCTTTCCATCTATCCGCGAGCCAAACCTCAAAAGCTTTGGGTCGACCCTGCGTTCAAATGCTACGGGGTCTTTGAAGATATACGGCAGCTTTTGAACCTCTTTGTCGAAATCCGTAAGTGCGGGAGCCTGCTTAATAACCTCCACACTGGCGTCTTTCTCGAAAATGCCGATGCTCTGCCTGAGCCTTTCGCTAATGGTGGGCAAATAATCCTCATTTATCTCATAACCTACGGAGTTCCGGCAAAGCTTCATCGCAGCGACTGAGGTTGTGCCGCTGCCTAAGAAAGGGTCCAGCACAGTGTCGCCGGCAAAGCTGAACATTTTGATTAACCTTTTGGGTAACTCCTCGGGAAACGACGCGAGGTGCTTATCTTGTTTTTCGCCGCTGAAATTCCAGTGACCGTAGAAGTATTGGTTCCACTCTTCCACAGACAGTTTTGATTTTTTCTTTATGTCTTTTGAAACTTTTGGGGGGGTGCCCAACTTCTTAAGTATAAGGATAAACTCATAATCTATCTTGATTATTCCGTTTCGGGGATATGGAAAAGAGCCCATTATCGTTGCGCCGCCGGTGGTATTGCAGGTAGTAACTTTTTGCCAGATGATTGCCCCCATATAGTCGAGGCCCATCGTCTCGCAAAACTTTATGATCTCGGTGCGAATTGGGATTACCTTGTACCTGCCATAGTAAACCGAGCGGGCGAATTGGTCGCCGATATTGATGCAGAGCCGGCAGCCTTTATGAAGCACACGGTGACATTCTTTCCACACCAAATTCAGGTTATTGATATAATCCTGGTAGCTGTCGTTGTAGCCGATCTGCTGCTTTGGGCCGTAGTCTTTGAGCTGCCAGTAAGGCGGCGATGTGACGATCAGATGCACCGACTCATCTTCTATCTCGGCCATCCGCCGCGAATCACCGATTACTATTTTATGGCAGCTCATTTTTCATCGCCTGTGTCTTGGAAGTTGTATTCTTGGCAGGCCAGCATAGTCGAATAGAGTGGTTGCGTCAATAGCGGCTTTTCGATGTGAGCCGTGACTGGTTGGATGCCTGCTGAGGCAGCAGCGCTATTTGCCGGGCGATTCTTTGAGCATATTGCGAAGATAAACGTGCTCATCGCCGATCCAGGGCTTGGAGCAAATATCAATATCGCCGTCGCGGTCAACGTCCGCCGCTTTGGCTTCGTGGCATTCTTTGCCGGCGAAGATTATGTGCTCTTTCCAGGCGCCGGCTTTGCCATCGAGGTTTTCCCAGATGAACCACTTGCGCGTGCCTTTTGTCAGCGGTCCGCCGCCGGAAAAGACATCGATGTCACCATCGTTGTCGAAATCCGCCAGCGCCAGCGAGTGAAAATCCTGCTCGGTATGGTCAGCGGAAATCAGGTGGAAAGCCCAGTTTTTGCCCTTGCCGTCGGCGTTTTCAAACCAGAAGACCCTGGCGTCTGCTGCATCGGCTTCGGCTTGCACGACGTCGCTATCGCCGTCTTTATCCATATCGTATATCCAGGTTTTTATTGCCAAGCCGTACTTGTCCGGTCTATTTCCGCCGGCAGGGATAAGGTTCTTGTGCATTTGCCATTGGGCGCCTTTGCCGTCGAGATTCTCGAACCAGGCGTCGGCACGGACGACGTCGGCGTCGCCATCGCCGTCTACATCGCCGGCGCCCGCCGGGTCGGTTCCGCCGTGAACCGCTTCGCCGATTTTATGGCTGAGCCATTTTTGTGTTGGGTCGGCAGGAATCTTGAACCAAAATAGGCCCGCCCGATCGCTCAGGGCCACAACGTCGAGTTTGCCGTCGCCGTCGATGTCGGCGGCGACATTATCGTGACTATTTATGGTGGCGTTGTCGTACCTGATGAATTGCTGCTCGCGCGGCCTGCCGGTGTTGCGGAACCAGGCTGCGCCGGAGACCTGATCTATCCATCCGTCGCCGTCGATGTCGAAAGCGGTGCCGCCTACTTCGGTTGGGACTTTTTGGGCGATAAGGTGTCTTACCCAGTTGTCGGGACTCTGATATTCGAACCACCATAGGTCGCCGACGTTGCAGCCGACAATCCAGTCCAGGTCGCCGTCTTTATCCACGTCCACCAGCGAAGTCTGGCCCATCTGATTTCCGATCCGGCCAATTTGATGATATTCAAACGCCGGGAACTCTGCGTACGCCAGCGAGCAAAATATAATGACCGGCGTGAGCGCAATGTGCCAAAAGAGGTGTACTCTGTATTTGCACCAAAGCATAGCGAATTCCTTTCTATTTGAGCAGCTTTGTGCCTTAGTTAAAATAAAAACTGTGTCTTGATACTTTACAGACGCAGCTACTTAATGAAATAGCCGGAGACTCGCCATTTGCCGTCCTTATCGAGCATCGGCGTCACCGTCTCGACGGCGGACTTTTTGTTCTCAAAACTGCTGTCGTACTGGATTATCACGTACTGGCCATCCGGTGCGCCAGGTGCGGTGGTAGTGTAGTCCGTCGATTTGAGCGTTCTGGAAACCATCGCACCCAGAGGCTTTCTAAATGGCTCCATAGATTTCTGCCAGTCTTCTTTGGACACGGCGTTCTTGAAGTATTCAGCGGCCTCTGCCCAGCTTTCAGCATACTGGCCAGCGTCCACCAGTTTCAGCCAGGCGTCGGCAGCCGCTACGGCAGCTTTCTCAGCCTCGGGGTTGCTCTCGGCAGGCTGGGGCAGCGGTGTCGGCTGAGGCGGCACTGTCGGCACAGATGGAGGCGTCTGCTCAGGCGGCGGGGTTGGCTCTGACGGCTCTTTACGCTCGCAGCCGTTAAATAGCACAATCAATAGCGTCCCGATTACAAGCATGGCGATAATCTTTTTCATGGCTCTGCTCCTTCAATCAATAATCGAAAAAGACATGGCGTGGGTTTCGTCCTTCGCAGTAGCTCTGCTACGGAGAATGGATGCCCCACTGTTTCTACGACTCAATTATGGCTGATTTTAGCCGCAAAGGAAAGTCAAATCCAGAATCCGTCGCCGTACCGGCGACGGCTAAACTTTTACAGAACCAGTTTGGCGGCGTGGTGTGCGCCGGTTACAGGAGGGCTGTGCTGAAATAGCGCTCGGCTCTATCGGGCAAAACGGTGGTGATATTGCCGATGATGGTTTCTGCCAGTTTTCGTGCCGCCCAGATATTTGCGCCGGAGCTGATGCCAACGAGCAATCCGTAATCTCTACCTAATTGGCGGGTGGTCTCTATCGCATCATCATCGCTTACTTCCACGACACTATCGACCAAAGAGACGTCCAGCACATCGGGCACAAATCCGTCGCCTATGCCCTGAATCTGGTGCAGCCCGGGCTCGTGGCCCAAGATAGCTGATTTGCCTTCCGGCTCGACCGCCACGATTTTTGTATCCGGCTTTTGCTCTTTGAGGAATTTGCCCACGCCCTGCAGCGTGCCGCCGCTTCCGACACCGGCTACGAAACAGGCGATTCTTCCGCCCATCTGCCGCCACAATTCGCGGGCGGTCCGCTCGTAATGGACGCGGGGATTTTCCGGGTTCTTAAACTGCTGCGGCACAAAAATCCGCTTATCCTGGGCGGCCATTTCCTCGACCCTGCGGACTGCCCCTGCAATACCCTCGTTGTCCGGTGTCAGAACCAGTTCTGCCCCAAGGGCCTTGATCAGCTTTTTTCGTTCTTCGCTCATGCCTTGCGGCATTACGATGCGAACCTTATAGCCCATCAATCGCCCGACCAAAGCCAGTCCGATGCCGGTATTTCCGCTGGAGGGCTCGACGATTATGGAGTCGGTTTTGAGCTTGCCGTCGCGCCGGGCGGCCTCCAGCATCGCCAGGGCCACGCGGTCTTTTATGCTGCCGCCGGGATTGAGAAATTCAGCTTTGGCGAAGATTCGCTCGCCTTTTAGCTGCACCAGCGGCGTATTTCCTATAAGCTCCAGAATGTTGTCTGTCAACATAGCCGAACCTGCGAAAAATTTTTACTTTTGTCGGCAAATTATACTTGCCTCTGAACGAATAGTCGTGTAAAATTCAAACCGAGATAGGCAAAGACGCCAGGATTGCTCGGATACGAGCCTCTGGCAGCCGGGAATTGCCGCCTGGCGGGATTTCAATGAACAATTTTTTGCCCGAAAAGAACATTTTCCGGCAAGAAAAGTATAGCTTTTTAGAGCCTTTTGGTATAAGATTTAGTTGAGCATTCAACAGGGCTGAGGATATCTCGCTTTTCCTCTCCCTCCGCACCTCAGCCCTGTTTTTTTTATGCGCCGATCGTAGCGGGGGGCGTCTTCCGGTTGCATCGGCTTTATCAGTATTATCGTTTGTACTTCGGCGGCCTTTAGGAAAGCAACCCCGCGATGAATCGTGGCTTTGGACCCATCTCCCTGGTTTGTCGCCCGTCTTGAACCCGCAATGAACCCGTCCCTTCGGTACAATCAGGGCAAGCTCTGAGCCGGGTCGNNGGTCGAAGGATTGCGGGGCTAAATACTGTCGGAGTATTCATTGTTCAGGAATCTAATCAATTCGTCGGCGACGTAATCGTTAGCAAAGGCCAAGATGTCGTTTATCTCCGCTTTTGTCAGGTCGTCTTTGATTTGCCGGTTATTGATGTCCACATTGACGATTATGCCGAACCTCATGTCTTCCGTCGGGACGTTTGTCGCCGGCCCGCTTCGTCTTAAGTAGGTTGGCTTTATCTCCAGATTGATATTTTTGTCCTGCCTTGGAGCCTCCATCAGGATGCGCAGGTTTTTTATCTGCTCTCTCCAAACGTCATTTTTTAGGTTGCTGGCGATAATCTCGGCCGAGTCTACGCCGGCGGTGTCGAAGACAAGCTCGTGAACCACGCCCACGCGCAGTATTTTTCGGTCCGGAAATTTGCCGTGCAGCTCATCGAGGGCTTTGCGAAATATCTTATCTCTATCGGGCATGTCTACATCTTGCGGGTGGTCGATGAACAGGCGCTGCGGAAAGGTGAAGACCGGGCCTGTGCCGGTCAGTATGAATGTCGGCAGCTCGACACGTTTATTGTTGGCCAGCACGAAGCTCTTTTGCACGTGCAGCTGGGCCGGTCCCGATAGCAGCGTCTCGAAGGCTTGTGGGAACTGCTCTATCAACAGGTTGCAATAATCCTGGAGCTTGGTCTTATCGTCCTTGAGCGTGACAGCCGGCTGAACGTGCGCCCCGTATTTGACGATATGCTGCGATATATTTTCGTTTTCAAACTGGTAGTTCATAGTGCTGCTTCCTTAGCGTTTTTACCTGTATCCGAGTTTATACCGCGGGTGCTGCCAAGTCAAAGAAAAGTTGACACTCGCCGGGGCATTTTGTACGATTCGGGATATTTTTTCGAGGAAATATTTATGGTGGAAGCCAACGGGCCTAACAACTTTGTGTACGTCGACCCCATTAACCGCAGCCAAGTTCAATATATCCAAGATCGGCTTGAGGTGATGGTTGAATCCGGTCCTTGCTTCATTGTTGCTTGATTTGAGAGGTCTATCCGACGAAGAGGCTCTGGAGTTGACCTAGCAAGAATATGTCGGGCTTTACATGGATCGGAAAACCGACAAGGGCATGGTAGGCATTCGCAAGACTCATGATGGCCAGTCAGTAATATTCTACCAAGATCGTTTTGAACATGCGTTCTTTACCAGTGCACACAGGACATCTCGGCAATACGCCAAAGATAAGTTTCAGATAGACCGAGCAGCTAGAGTTAGGTGGATTGGCCAAGTAATCGAGGGCAACATCCCCGGCACAGAGTGCTGGTACATTTCTTCCACCCACCGTTATCACTCAAACTTAGGAACCCCTGCGAGGCTGTATGTGTTGTGGGATGAAAAGTATTTGGTTTAGTTAGAACCATGGCGGAAAGACTGGTGGTTCTCAATAGCATACGTGGCAACACGAGGCAAAGCTTATATCGCTAACATTGTCGCAAGGGGGACATTTTTTTGGCGCAAAAAACATCCCGTGATTAGTCGGCTCACGGGATTAGAGGCCAAATCCCAAGCCATAAGGCTCGGATCAAACTGCTTCATTAAGAAGCATCGTCAATAATGTAGTAATATCCTTATCAGATTGCAAGAAAAAAACACGAATTTTTATGCTCTCTTTCTTGTACGAAATTTTCAGGGTCCGTGTTCGGCCCAATTTTTAGACACGGATTTACACGGATTCACACTGCTGAGGCGCAGCCGAAGCATCCGGCGGGATTCTTCGCTGCGCTCAGAACGGCGTCTGTGAAATCTGTGGTTGTTTTTCTATTTTCTAATACAGCCTTGTCACGGTCTTCGCCGTATATTTGTAGTTGACGAAGAAATAGCGCAGGGCGTCGATGGGGTGGTCGTAAACGCCGTCTTTTAACGGCAGTTCGCCCCCTGCGGCGGCAAGGTCCTGCGGATAATGATAACACTGCATCGCCTCAATCAGCCGACAACAGCGCGGGGAAATCACCAGCGAACTCCTGCCCTGGCCATCGCGGATTGCCCGGCGAATAACCTCGATCCCATCCAGAATGCCGCTCCGCCGATAGCGCACCATTATACCTGCCGCCCGCAGCTCACGAACGATGCTTGTGCCGGTAACATCGTTTACGCCCGCCCCCGATGGGTCGCAAAAAGTAGCCGCCACCTGCTCCTCCCGGCAGGGCGTCCGGCTCTTAATCTCTGCGGCGTGCACATCAATCGTGGCCCGTGCTCGAACGTATTCGTCAATCACCCGCACAACGCCGCTGCCATCAACCTGAATCCACAGGCACACGAACGGATTGACAAAGCCGAAATCCATCGCCCGATAAAGCGGCAGATTCGGATCATAATCGACCGCCTGCACGTGCACCACAGGGTCGAACTGGTCGAAGACCACATTCTCCAGCGAAGGTCTTCTGCAAAGCATCTCCGCTTCCCAGCCCGCGCGACTTGAGCGGCGCATCTGCGTTATGCAGTCGTCAATCTTCAAATAACCACAGGCGTTTTTCGCCCTGCCCTGGCAATCGTTATCCAGGGGACACTGCGAGCAATTTCTGTCGGTGCACTTTTCAATGACCTCCCAGACGCACCACTTGAAGACGGGCGTTCCGAATTGCGGGGCAGAGGCGACCACTTTTTGCATCAAGCCGTAAGGCCGGTGCATCGTGCTGATTAGCTCCATCGCCGCAACAAGGGAATCTGTGCTCTGGGTGGTGAATTTTGCCGCCGCGAAGACATCCGGCTCGAAAAGCTCGACCTCATCGCAGCGAAGTTTCTGGGTGTGCTGGCCGCGGACGCTTGTTGCCGATTGCGTCAGGACCTCGACAGCGGCATTGTTGACAAATCGGCATTTTTCTTTTTGCACCGGCCCGGCAAGAAACTGCTCGTAGTCCTTTTGGAGAAAGTTTGTCAGGTATTGATACATTCTGCCTGCCTGCTCGCCTGAGCCGGCCAGGATTCTCACCTGGCAGTTCGGCTTAAAGATGCAGTCCAGCAGCGTTGCGATGGCAGCCAATTCGGTTTTTCCGCCGGTGCGGTTCGCCCAGACGATGCAATCACCGTTTTCGGTCGCTTGGTGCCCGGAAACCCCGCAATGAATTGCGGGGCTAAATACTGTCGAACCTGTGGTGCGTGACAACGCGCGAAAATCCGCAGAGAAACTGTGCCAGAGATAGTCCATTGGGCTGTTGTGTTCCGGGCAGATTCTTTTATTCGGCACATCGACGCCTAAAAAGACCTTGACGTAGTTTTTCAAGTCCTGCCTGCTTTTTGGCCGGGTCCGGCGAAGAAGCGAGTAAATAATACCTACATCGTTCAAATACTTAGGCTCCTTCCGAGTGATTGGTTCTGTTGTTGGCTTCATTTGTGCTCCCCTTATTCAGAAAGTGGAGTAACTGAGTATCAGAGTCTCTGTGCAAAATGCAGAATGACGCGGGATGCTTAACACGACAAATCAGGTAAGAGAGGATGCTCCTCTTAAAAAGAGCGAAGAAGTAGAACATAAATTATGGGTTCATCTGGCGTCCGCTATATGCTTTGAGGATTCTTCCCCTATCTTCAACTGGTTTATCACGTTTGTAGTAAATTTCTATAAATTCTACAATGTCTTCTTTCTGATAATAGGCATATACGATCCGTATGCCACTTGCAGCACCCCCCTTGAGTGAACGACAGGCAAACTTCCTTGCCTTATATATTTCCGGATATGAAATACCAAGCCCTGATATGCGAACACATCCTTTGTTGTCTATTCTGAGCTTGTGGAAAAGATTCAACTGTTTTTCTATGAACACTTTCAGGTCTTCATCGAGAGTTCTGGATCGTTTGCAGAGCTTCCTAAAATCCTTGTCAAACTCAGGGAGTCTCCGTACTTCACTGAATATTTTCTTCATCGTATGACCTTACCGAATACGCAGGCGTGCGATAGAAAACCGATTCATAGTCGATCACGTTCGCGTCTTGTGTCGTCAACCAAGGGACATCATTGTGGGAGTACAGACTTATATCAGCAGCGTTCTTGTTTGAAAGTTTTTCTAAAACGCTGTCAATCGTGCTTAATTCTCTCGCATTAAGGACGGATAAATCTGGCTCTCGCAGAGGCAAATACTTTCTTTGGGGGTATTTGAAGTACTTAGTTTCCACAACAATAAGGTCTTTATTCTTCATTTGCTGAACGATCTTGGCAAACTCTTTTGGCGTTGGGCCGTAACGGTTCTTTATATATGTGGCCCCCATCAATTGCTCTTCGTATTTTTCATAGTAGTCGAAATCAATGAAGTATAGTAGTTTGTAGAGTACCGACTCTCCCACGTTGGGCTTTGAGCCTACCTGCTTCAACACATAAAGCAGGACCTCTTTGAACTTGGACACGTTTTTCTGGGGGACACTTATACGGATGGCTGTCTGGTGTGTTTGACGCCTTTGCCATGCTTTTTCCAAGCTGACGGTTATGTCTTTGCTTGGGTCAAGTAGACCATCCGACGTAATGTTGAATACCTCGGAAAGTCGCTTTGTCTCCTCTGCAGATAACTTCCTCTGGCCCTTCTCGATTTGAGAAACGGTGACTCTATTTATCCCCAGATGTTCTGCAATATCCAATTGAGAAAGACCAATCTGCTCTCTGAGACTTCTTATTCTTTTGCCAAGTTCTATCTGAAAAGTTCGGGCCATACCTGTGCTCCTTTCAACAAGGTTATGTAATTCTACCAGATGAAAGGAAATTTGTCAAGTCGATGTAACAAAGTTTTACATTGTTATCGGCAGTATTTGATGGGCTGATAAGTGAAAAACCGGCGGTCACATCAGGGCCGCCAGCCCCTGATGTGGAAATTGGCTTTTGTTTTCGTGTGACTACCGTACTATCAAATGCTGTTCGGTGCTGGGCTGTAAATCAACGCCCACGCCCTCGCTTAGTTGGCTGCCCGTGTGTGTGGCCTTTGAATTGCCTGTCAGGTCGTAGATGGTATAGGTTTTATCGGCTTCGACGGTGAACCACTGCGGAAATTGATTTATACGCGGCCAATCGAGCGGCAATTTCATATTCACCTTGTGACGCGGGACATCGAAAATTAACTTACCCTGCCAGGCGTTTTCGGCGAGGAGAACGATTCTAAGCGTGCCGCCATCCTGCACAGCGCCAAAGATGACATCCTGCCGCCAGGGCGCAATCGTCAGGCCGGCTGTCTTCCAAAGGCAGTACATAATCGTAGTTCGGGCGAAATTTCCGTCGCCGTGCCAGCCTTCGATAACGCCGTCTTCCTTCTGGATATTCCACATCCGCTTTATTTCACTATCCAGCCAATCAGCGACGGAGGGGACAGGCTCACGATTGTAGAGGTTAATCGCGCTTTCGATTGAGTCGGCATAGCCATCGGCGCTGGTTCCTTCCCAGGGGTAGTTTCTGTAGTGTTCGTTAAGATTCGAAAGGGCCTTGCGAACGGCATCACGATAGGATTCAATTCTGTCGATAAGATACACCGTGTAGTAGCCATTGAAATCATAGCCCCAGGTGTCGGCCAGATTTTTATCGTGCTGGCCGGTCTGCGGATCGACCCAATTATAAAAAAGCCCGTGCTCGTTTCGGGCGACTTCCAGGATGCGATTGAGCATTTGCTGCAGGGGCCTTTCATACGCCTGCTTTTTCTCCGGCAGAGCAAAGCTCACCGTCGCGTACAGCTCACACAGGCCGGAGATGATTTCGCAGCCGTGGTCGCGCAGCCGCAGCATTTTTTCGTCGCGCGTAGGATGATGCCCATCCAGCAGATAATAATCGCCCAGGCGGATAGCCCAATCCAGATACTTTTTCTCGCCGGTCATCCAGTATATCCGCGAAAGCGTCTGGAGCATCTCGCCGTTTACTTCTTGGCTGGTTGAGATGATGTTGCCATATTTGGTTTCAATAGGAGCGTGCTTCCATATATCGTCAAGTAGGGCAAGCATCCGGTCGCACCAGGGACTTTTGCCCAGCCATTCAGTAAGCGGCAGGAGGCCATCTTTGACGTATTCTGCCGAGCCGAAGATGATGCGGCTTAAATCCGGTTCTGCCTGGGCAAAGCCCTGCTTGGAGAATGAATAAGTATCGGGCAGATTGCCGATGCGGGATGTCAATTTTGTTTCGGTGCGGAGCATGTCGAGCATTCGGCCATTAAAAAGCTCGCGGTCGGTAACGGCGGCGGTCAGCACCATAAAAGGATAATTATCCCCGGCGCAGTCCTGGGCGTTCCAGATGTCTTTATCTTTATCGAGGTTTCTGGGGATTAAGCCGGTCTTTGGGTCAGCGTATTTTAGCCAGCCCTGCACAAACCTCTGGCAGCGAGTAAATCCTTCGTTGGCGAGCCGTGCGTTGTTGATCGCCTGCCCAAAATCACTGTTAGCGTACCCCGGAGGGGTGGGAGTGCACGCGAGAAAGGTGAGTGCAAGCACCAGGAAACCAATGACTTGGCCAGGTCGCTCTCTCTGGTGATCCGACATGAGGATAGTCCTTTCCAGTTACATGCCAGTAACAAACGTAAGTATCGTGTTTTCCGGTGTCTATATGAATTGCGCTTACCTGTCAAGCTCATTCAGTTACATTGCGCTACATAAGGGCTAAGCCCAGAAAGGTAGATAGGTTGCATCTCGCTTTGACTGAGTTCCCTCGGCGTGGGGTTTGACCAAGCCTGCTGTGATTGCGTCCTTGATGATCCGGGAAGCCAGCGGATAGTTACGATCTGCGATACCGAGCCTCTTACGCAACGAGGCGTTGGACATCCTCTTGCCCGACACGTATTGCAGGCAGGCATGCTGGTAACAGGCGCGAACCCGCTCGTCTCGATTCATCTGCGAGAACTTGCGAGGACCGTAAAGGACAGCAACTGTGCTGGCTCCTGCAACTCGGAAGTCAGGCGCGGGCAGTTGGAAAACCTCTACATTGAAAATCACCTTGTCGATCCCGCTTCCCCGCTCTTCGCAAATAGCCATTCGGCGCATGAGAGCCGCGAGTGCTTCGTTACGTGACCGCGGCGGCTCATCTATGAAACGCAGCGTATCAATCAGCGGTGCCCCTGGGTTGGTGATTTCCATGCGGTCGGTGAATATTTCCACCATTGGACCGGCCCCCGTGATGGCGAAGTCCTGGTGTATCAGAGCGTTCGCCACCAATTCGCGGATCGCGATTTCCGGGTACGTGCGAACTTCCTGCCTGAGTGCCTGCCCGATCTGTTCGTTCTGTGGCAGTTGGTCGTCGATGTAGCGAATGGCTCCTTCAAACCCTACTGCGTATCCTCTGCCGCCGGCCTGCTCCTTGACCGTCTCCACCCGGTTGGTTCCCTTGTAGATAACAACTCGCAGCGCCTTTCTGGCAAGGCGTCGAAACGCTCTCAAGTCGCGCGCGAATAGAATTGCCCCAACGTTAGTGATGTCGTACCGACCGTCTTCTCTGGGCCGAATGACATTATCGCAGGCCAATCGCTCCAAGAGGAACCGCCGGTTGTCGGGCAGGGGCTGCTTCATCAGAAGGAAGTACTTCGGGTAGTCAATGAGGTTCAAAACGTCATCGGCAGAAGTTCCCTCCTCTGCGGAGCCTTCTTCGAATGGCACACGCTCAAAGATACGCCACAATGCCCGCTCCTTCTCAGGAAAATCCCGCAGCTTCTTTGTATAGCTGCCTACACGGATATATTTGGTGCCCTTGAAACGGACGGGACTATTTGGTGCCGGAGGCACCTCGAACAAAACGACGGGCTTGCCGTCAACCTCGTCCACCCAGATGCGGAAATCGATACGGGGACCCAGAAGCCGAAGTAGCCAGTTCTCCAGCTCTTCGTTCCCAACCTTACTGTCCCGCGGACGGAAAGTGGTACCCACGATTTTGTGCGTTTTGTTATCGATCCCCCACAGAATATATCCGCATTTTCTGCCAAGCAGCGCGACAGAGTTCGACAGTGCTGAGAGGTTCTGACCGATTTTTTCTGGTTCAGCCCTATTATGCTTGAACTCCACCCACTCTGTCTCATTCGGAAGCCGCAACAGCTCATGGACAAGATTCGCGAGTTCACTTGAGTTCATACTGCAAATCCTTTCGAACGTCGCCGTTGCCACTGACCGGCCCTTTGGACCGGCTGCCTCTGCAGTCTTGCAATATATTCTAACGGCAGGAGCTTGCCAAATCTACAGGATTGTCCGAGCCCCAGAGTGTTCACGCTTCTCCTGCAAGCCGCAGATGGGCCACAGGCTGCTCACCGATTCAGTTGTCCTACGCCGCGTTGGGCCAGCGCCTTCAGCTCGTCAAGGTGGTCCTGATAAACGCCGCGAGGAGTGGTGCTGTGTTTTTTGCAGACCGAGGCGGCCATGCCGACCAATTCGCCCATCATCCCACAAGTCCGCATCACGCGGGTCGTGCCAAGAGCCACGTGAGTGACACTAATGTCACGACCTGCCATAAAAAGATTCTCGATGTTGCGGCTGTACAGGCAGCGATAAGGAATCGCGTAAGGCTCAATGGGCGTAAATTTTGCGATGGAACGAAATTCGCCGCCCGGAAAATGCTCGGTGTTCTTGGGGTCGGGATAATGTAGGTCAATCGTCCAGGTGGTGGTGACAAAGGCGTCCGGAAACTCCCTACGACTCTGAATATCCTGCTGCTGCAAAATGACGTCGCCGAGCAGCCTGCGCGATTCGCGCTTGCCGACGATGTAAGCTGCCCAGGCCAACTTCTGGTTAGCGTACTCCGCTTTTCGCTGGCTGCTATTCTTAAGAAACGCCCAGTTGCCATATATCGCGCGCAAGGCGTAGTCGCGGATATGTTCAGCCGCAGCGATCTGGTCGCGGCCAAAACCCGTCTCCCAATTCCAGTCGCCGCGAGTTGCGTGCTGGCAACTGTCTTCGGTGAACTTTAGCGACCAGGGACAGTCCGGAAAGCTAACAGGCTGCTCGGTCTCGGCGCAGTACCACTGCACGGATGTCCCCAGAGTCAGATTGTCGGGCTTTTCCGGCGCCAGTGACTCGTCCGTCTCACTTTGGGATTCTCGCCCGGCGCGCAAATCGGCTCCAGCTAAAAAACCGAGCGTTCCATCGCCGGTGCAGTCGGCAAAAAGCCGGCCGCTAAATCGCAATTCTTTGCCCGTCCTGATGTCTTTTGCAACCACCGCAACAATGCGGCTGCCGTCCTTTTCCACTTGCCAGACGTGCGTGTTCAAAAAGAGGCGTATATTTTTTTCAGCCTGGACGACCCGCAGTTTTTTCTGGTCATCGTAATTTTCCGCCGGCTGAGCGTTTCCTCTTTTCCCCGAATCGAGCTGCTTTACGATGTCGCCGAGAGCCGGATACGGCGGCAGATTTATCTCGCCGTTCAGGTGCACACGCACTTCGGAGCTATTATTACCGCCGAGCACCGGCCTATCCTGAATTAGCGCAACCTGTAGACCGAGCCTGGCAGCCGAGATTGCTGCGCAGGTTCCTGCCATTCCGCCTCCCACCACGACAAGGTCGAACTGGCCGGCATCTTGCGGCTGTTCCGGCAGGCCCAACATCTTGCGCCGAAAGGCAGCCAGCTCTTCGCCCTTGTCGGGCGGGCGAAAATCTGTATCGCTGGTAAAGATAATTGCGTCGCAGCGGCCCTCAAAGCCGGTCAAATCGTGCAGCGAAATTGTTGCCTGTGGTTGTCTAACCTCGACCGTTCCGCCATCCTGCCAGTGCCACTTGGTTCCTTCGGTGCCGAATACAGTTTCGAGCGGCTTGCCGTCAATAACGAGCTGGAATTTGCCCGGCGGGTCGGCTGCATCCACACGGTGGCAGGTCATACATTTGGGTTCAGTCATTCGAGATTTCTGTGATGGCTCAGGATTGTTCCACACTGCTGCCCAATCTCGTGTGCGGACCCAGATGCGGTATTTGCCGGTCGCGGGGAAAGTGACAGTCGTGCCGGCGTCTTTGACCGGCTGGCCTAAGCCGTGCGCCAAAAGATACGGCGAACCCATCTGGTCGATTGCCTGCTGGTCGATGACCCAGCCGCCCAGGTTTTGGAAACTCTCCGCCTCAACTAAAATGGTCTGGGCGTTCGCCGGCGAAAAAGCCGCCAGCCAAACCATTGACAAAATTGCCAGATATAAGAGACGCATTTTCTTTGCCCTTCTTCGTCCGTCGTCCGTCATCCGTCGTCCGTCATCTCTCGTCGCCGTTCCGGCGACGGCTAAACTACCACCGTCTCCGCCACCACAGAAGTCCCACGCTAATGGCCGAGATAGCCCCAATCGTAGTGACTATCCAAAACGCCTGCGGATGCCATGATAGGGGAATCCGCACGTTCATCGAAAAAACGCTCACCACCAGCGTCGGCAGCATAATTGCAATTGTGATTAGCGTGAGCGCTTTAATACGGATGTTAAGATTGTTGCTGATAATGGAGGCGCGGGCATCCATCAGGCTTGCCAAAACTTGCGAGTATATCTCCGTTTGGACGCGACACTGGCTGTTTTCAATCATAATATCATCCAGAAACTCCGAGGTTTCCTGGCTAAAACCGAGCTTGGCGGCGTTGTTGTGGAGCTTCTCTATCAGCATACTGTTGGAATTGATGGCGCTGAGAAAGTAAACAAGGCTCTTTTCAAGAGTAAAAAGGTTCAATAAGTACTTATTTTCCATCGACGTGCTTATCTGACGCTCCAGCTCGCTGGAAATCTGATTAACGGCCTTTAAGTGCTCGACAAAATGCAAAATAGCTCGGTAGATGAGCTTCAGGCAGACATCCTGAATCGACTGGATTTTTACAAAGGGCCTGCCCTCAAAAAGCGGTGCATCATCGGCCACGACAATTACCAGGCGGTCCTTGAAAAGAAAAACGCCCGTAGACAGCACCCTGAACAGGAAATTATCCTGCACCGTGTAGTGCTTGGGCCTTTTGAATATCATCGCTGTGTGCTCAGGCTCAAACTCAAGCCGGCTCAGCTCATCGGGGTCAAGCGATGAGCTCAGCGTGTGCTCGTCTATCTTCAGCTGCTCCAGAAGATACTTTCGCTCGTTCTCGTCAGGAGCTATGTAGACCGACACCACAGGTTCGCCGTGGCCGTTCTCGGCGAGTTTCCCATCGCTAATGTACAGTTTTTTTAGCATACGCCACCGTTAATCGAGCCGGTATTTTACCGATTTTCCGCCCGGCCGCAATTCCATTTTATTTAGCCCCCGGTTTTACCGGGGGTTTCTTTCTGCCAGGGCACGGCGCCGGCCTGGATTATGTGATCACGCAGGGCGTCAAAAAGTTCCTGATACGTCGGATGCTTTTTGTCCAATGGATGCTCTTCCTTCGGGTCGTCGGCCAGGTTATAGAGTTGCGGCGGCTCGAAGGGACTGTTTTGCAGCAGCTTAAGGTCGCCGCGGCGGACTGCGTAAAACGCCCTGCCGCCGAAGTTGCCGCCTTCACGCCTGACCCAGAAAAGCACTCGGTACTCAGAGGGAAAACCCCCGGTAAAACCGGGGGCTAAATATTTATCCGCCATACGTGCGGCGGATTCAGCCCCACGTTTCACGTGGGGTTCAGGTTGGGTTTTCCCGAGGAGCGTCGGCAGAATACTCCGCCCATCAATTTCGTGCCCGATTTTCACGCCCGCAAATTCGCAAATCGTGGGCAGCAAATCCATTGTGAGCACCACGCGGTCGCTGCGTGAGCCGGGCTTTATTTTGCCCGGCCAGACGGCGCACGTAGGCACGCGGATACCGCCCTCGTACATCTGTCCCTTGCCGCCGGTAAGCGGCCCGTTACTTGAGCCGAGATTGAGCTGGCCGCCGTTATCCGAGGTGAAAAAAATAAGCGTGTTGTCACTCAGGCCGGCATCTTTTAGCGCAGCAAGCACTTTGCCGATGCCGTCATCCATCTGCTCAATCAACGCCGCCAGGCTGGCACGCTTGTCGCTGATATTTGCTTGCCGATTCTTGACTTTCTGGAGCCAGATTTCCGGCGGCTGAATCGGCGCGTGCGGGGCGTTGTAAGCCAGGTACAAAAAGAAGGGCTGCGTTGATTGTGCCCGCCCCCGCGTCTCCCGACGCGAGTCGGGGCGGCGGGCCCGCTGCCCGATGTAGTCGATTGCCCACTGCGTGAAAAGGTCGGTCGCGTGGCCTTTGGGGTCGATTTCTTCATCGTTGAGCCGCATATAGTTGAAGCCGTGCCGGCGGTGCGTGTAGTAATCGTCCATCATATCGCCCAGAAAGCCGGCAAAGTGGTCGAAGCCGCGTTCATTCGGCGTATTGGGCGACGCCAGGCCCAGGTGCCATTTGCCGACGATGGCGGTGTGGTAACCCGCTCGCTTGAGCAGCTCCGGCAGCGTCACCGCCTGCGGGGAAAGGTAGCCGAAGTTGTTCGTTATGTGCGTGCGTATTACGCCCGGCACGCCGACAAGGTCGGGGTATCTGCCGGTAAGAAGCGCCGCCCGCGTGGGCGAGCAAACCGGGCAATTGGCGTAGAAATTGTCGAACCGCATACCGCCGTCGGCCAGATTGTCGATGTTCGGCGTCTGCAAATCCTTGGCGCCGTAGCAGGATAAATCGCCGTAGCCCAGGTCGTCAGCTAAGATGACAAGGATATTGGGCTGTGTGGTTGGACGTTCCGCCGATTGCGGATTCTTATGGGCCGCCGTAGCGGCG
>JAFNGF010000322.1:0-1947 GCA_017885385.1 Planctomycetota bacterium | reverse complement strand
TGGCTTCTATTCCAGAACGGGACAAGACAAAAGAAAGCGTGCTGGCGCAACTGTCGAGGGTGTATCCGCACAAAATCTACGTGGTGCACCGGCTGGATAAAAACGCAAGCGGCGTAATCCTCTTTGCCAAAAACGCACGCACACACAAGTATCTCAGCCGGCAGTTTACCAGCCGAACCGTCAAGAAAACCTACCTGGCTTTGGTGCAGGGCGTTGTCGCTGAGGGTCGCGGCGTAATTGATAAGCCGCTGCGGCAGTTCGCCTCCGGACGGGTTGCGGTAGATACCGCCGGCGGAAAACCATCCACCACCGAGTTTGAGGTCGTCCAGCGGCTCGACTCTTACACTTTGGTTCGGGCGTATCCTTTGACGGGCAGGTTGCATCAACTGCGCGTACATTTTTACAGCATTGGGCATCCGATTGTCGGCGACCGCGTGTACGGCCCAAACAACCCCCCAATAAACCCGTCCCGAGCCGGGTCGAGGGATTGGGGGGCTAAATACGGCATATATTTAGCCCCCGGTTTCACCGGTGGTTTTGAACGTTTGATGCTGCACGCCGAGAGAATCATCTTTCGATTGCCCCCGTTTCTGTCTTCGACAGAAGGCACGGGGGGCGAGGAACTGACTATTGAATCGCCGATCCCTGATTTTTTTGCCCAGGTCGTCGAATCTTTGAGAACCCCGCAATAAATTGCGGGCCTAATACTTTCGTCTATCATCCGTCGTCCGTCGTGCCTCGGTTATCGTGCGTCATTCGTCTTCCGCCGTCTGTCGTCCCTCGTCCGTTTCCGCCAGGGCGGCTAAGAGGCGGCTGGCAGCTTCGGGCGAAAGCTCGGCATGAGCCCCTGCGGGGTCCGTCGCCGTGCCGGCGACGGCTAAACGAGGATACGCTGTCGGCATCGAAATTATGTCCAAACAGGCCTTGCGAGCGGTCTCGGCACTATCCGATTCGGTCAGTTGAACCAGCTTGGCGGCGGCCAGCGGAGCATAACGGGCGATTATCAGCTGACTCTGACGATAAGGCCGCCCGATCCGCTCGGCAAACGCCGCAATAAAACGCTCCTCCGCCAGCCATTTGTTGTAGCGGTTTCTGCTGATTTTGTGCCTATCGAGCACCGCGGCCTCGTCCAGTTCGCCGGCGAATAAATCCTCGATCACCGCCAATTGTCTTTTGCTCAATCTGTCCATACTCCGTCCCCCTCGGTTGCCTATGGAATTTAGAATTGGGAATTAAGAATGGAGAAAGTCCAATTCTCAATTCTTCATTCTGAATTCTACATTCTTTCAGATCCACGCAGGACGGCCAACTGCTCGGCTCTCCGCCGCCCGAACTGCTCCTGCGTCAATGGAGTCCAGGCGGCAGGTCGGCCAAGACGTGCCTTGAACTTTTCTATCTGCTCAGCGGCAACCTGCCTGCGATGCTCAAGCGTCGCCGAAGCCTGCCCCGCGGCAGGCAAAGGCGTAGGCGACGCAATAGTTCTTTCATTGTTCTCTGTTATAGTATTATTAATAGTAGTACGACAATTCTGTCGCAGTCGAATGTCGTCTTTGTCGCAGTTGGATTGCCGATTCTGTCGCACATCCACGTCAATTCTGTCTTGGCTGAGTTGCGGATGAGACTTCGCCCAGATGGTGCGGTAGTAACCTTTGCCGTGCCGCACGATGATGTAGTTTTTTATGCCCGCCAACCATCTTTGGATAGCACGCGGCGAGGTCATAAAGGTTTTCGCCAGGGTTTGGTTGCTCTGCCAGCAGCCTTTGACGCCGAAGCTGTAGATATGAGCCAGCAGCATCTTTTCGCCCGGTGCGAGATCGCGGATGCCCAGGATGTGGTCGGGAATCTTCAGATACAGCTCTACGGGCTTTTTCATTTTGCCGTGCTCCGGAGTTTAGCCGTCGCCGGCACGGCGACGCAAACCCCACGTAAAACGTGGGGCTAAATAGC
>JAFNGF010000321.1:3893-4814 GCA_017885385.1 Planctomycetota bacterium | reverse complement strand
CCGGTCAGCGTCCCCATATTCATCGTGGCAAGGTATGCGCTAAGCGCATCCAGTCCCCTCGCCAGAATCCCTTTGACGTTGCTGACAAGATGCTGAACCGACTCGTACTTTTCAACAGTAAGAAGTTCCGTCACGACCCGGCTGCCCGGCTCAGCCACGCGGGCGATATCATTCCTGGCAAGATCAACCAGCATCATGTGCTCAGCCAGCTCCTTGCGGTCGATCTTCAGCTCCGCCTCGTATCTGAAGTCGGTGTCGGGGTCGATTGCTCCTGCGACTCGGCCTCTGGGTTTTGTGCCGGCTATCGGCCGAATCTCCACGCTGCGGGCATCTATCGCGCCGCCCCCACTCGCGTCGGGAGACGCGGGGGCGGGCCCGCTGACCCGAAGATTCAGCTCCGGGCTCGATCCCATCAAGATCGTGCTGGGCGTGTTCAGATAAAACATATATGGCGAAGGATTCAACTGCCGCAGTCTTTTATAAACATCCAGCGGCTCATCCGGACAAGGCTCTATTATCGTTCTGCTCAAAACAACCTGGAAGATGTCGCCGTCTATAATGTGCTGCTTGGCACTTTTGACCATCGCTTCGTAGTCATTGCGGCTCGTATCAGTTGACGCCTGCGAAAGTCGCCCCGTGTATTTTTGCCCTTGCGGCGTATCGAACCTGGCAACGTTGAAATAGTAGTCGAAGCAGTCCTGCGCTTCGGCAATCACCGCCTCACGGTCTCCGTTTGTTATGACGCAATTGACTATCACATAACCTTTGCCCTGCTCGTGGTCCATCAANNAGCTCGTAATCGGGGTTGCCCAGCAGGTCTTCTTTACTGGGCGGAAGTTTTTCAAACTGGTCTATGAAATCGTAGCTTATGGCTCCGAGCAAGCCGCAGGTGACGCGGAAGGGCTTGCTGGCCATCCTGAA
>JAFNGF010000321.1:0-3805 GCA_017885385.1 Planctomycetota bacterium | reverse complement strand
CTCGACCGACTCGCAAAAGCCAAATCTTTCCTCTCCGGACCTGTCGGGACTGGATAGATACTCCAGCATACGTCTGCCGGCGCCGGTCAGGGCCTTGATAGTAAACTGCGCTGCGGTTCCGGCAAGATAGAGTGCGGGCTTAGCGGTGCCAAAACTCAATGCCCCGCTGCCGGTCAGATACTCCCGTGATTCGAAGAAACAGCAGTTTTTTGCCCGGCCATAGTCACTGAGCTTGGCAAAAAAATCCACCGGCTNNCCGCGAAAGCGGGAATCCAGTTATTCCAGCTCTTATCCTTCTCCGGGGCTTTATTTTCCTGCCCCGTTTTTCCTTCCTTCTGCAATTTTTATTCGCAAACCGGACAAAACACAAATAAAAAAAACGCAGCCTGTTCTTATCCAACAGGCTGCGCCTTCGGCAAATCCAACAAATTGTTTACAGCAGGCTACCGCACACCCGTTGGATCTTGTCCAACAGGCCACCGCCAGTTCCAGGTGTTTTTGCGGTTAATCTGCCTCATAATAATAAGATAGTACCAACCGCTGCCACACTTGTCAAGCGCAATTGCCTCGCAATATCCATATTTCCTCGGCAGGCCCACCGCAACAGCGAGATCGGCCCTTTTTATCGGCATGTACAGGGAACATATTGGACCTCGATTCCGCCCATAGAGCAAGCTACTTCAGTGTGCACCTGGCTCTTCTTCGGTCATGGGTTGCAGTTCCATCTTGTACAGCTTTTCGAACTCCTTCTCCATATCTCTTCGCATCCGCCCAAGCTTCTCCTCTTCCTCGGGCGTATAGCCCCCCTTTATCCGCCAGACCGTCACTTTGTCCTGATAGACCTTCGGCGGCAGCATATCCGGCGTCGGGTTTTCCAGCTCGTGGGTGACGTGGCTTATCAGTTCCGGGAGGCTGCTGATCAACGCCTTCGAATCCTCGACATCTCGCCGCAGTTGGGAGCGATCTGTCAAGAGGCCCAGAAAGCGCTGCTCTTTCGCCCGGATTTGCTCGGCCATGTGTCTCCTGGCCTCGATGCTGCCAAGCTCGATGGTCTGCTCGATGAACATCTCATCGAGCTTAAGGTAGAGCTGACTGGAAAGCTTCTCTTGCCCTTTTCGGTACTTCTCTATGGTGTTTAGCTTCTCGCTCGTGCCGATCAGCTCTATCTCCAGCGTATCGAGCATCCTGTTCATCTCGGTAAGCGTTTGCTGGGAGCTCTTGGCCGCTTCATCATCGGATTCGAACTGATGCCTGGCCTCCTTAACCGGCTTGTACTGCTCTTCACAGGCCTTCAGCTTAGACTGTTTTCCCGGCAGCTCCTTCTGAGCCGCCTCGAGCTTTTGTTGGGATTCATGCAAGTGGCGTTTGTACTCATGCAGCCTCTGGTTGACGACCGCGTTGAGACCGTCAATATATGCGCTGGCCATCAATTTGGCATCATCTTCGCTGGCAGCGTACAGCCAGGTCGAGAAATGATTGGGTATGCGGCGCGATTCCTCTTCCACCCAGACTGCAAATCCCGTCTTGAGGAACTCTTGCTGAGCTTTCGAAAATTTCTTGGCTATCGGGCTGTCCTGGATTTTCTCCAGGACGCCACGCTCGCTTGTAGATCGGGGATATTCCGTATGAAGGACGACCTCTGCAATGTGTGTCGGCTTGATCAGGCCAGGGGGATTGTCATAAAGTACCCACGTCCCCCCTTCAGTCTTTTGGCCCCTGACAGTCCAGTCTCGTGGTTCGGCACTCGTTTCAAACTTCAGCTTCAGCGGGGCATCGTTCGGCTCAACCTGCGCTGCAGTAGCAGAATGTGTGGCAAGTGAAACTAACAACACAATAGATATTGTTACCGGTCTCATTTTCTTGCTCTCCTTTCGGACTATCGGATTCGTGTTTTGGCGGTTGCCGCCGCTTCCGTACTTGGATAACGCTCCACGATATAGTTATACTGGCTCTTAACCAGCTCTTCGGCGTATGGTTTTCCCGCGAGCAGCTCGGCTGTCGCCAGGAGTCTGGCAGCCATGCCTTCATCGGTTATCCGCCGCTCGATTTCGGCCACCGTTAAAGCCTGCGGGGCAGGCCTGTTCAGGTAATGCCAAAACGCCCAGCAGGCCGCCACGGCCAGCACCGCGGCTGCCGTCGCGTATGCCCAGCGTGGAATTTCCCTGGTCTTTACCCGTTTTGAGATATGTATTGCCTGAGCATCTGCCCAGCCGTCTTCCCATACGACCTGCACAAGCTCAAGTGACCTTTGCAGCGCTTTCAGCGCATCACTGCACCGCCGGCAACCGGCCAAATGCTCAGCCACCTCGCTTGACTGGCTCGGCGATAACTGCCCGTCAGCATAATCGACGAGCATCTGGTGAATCTCTCTACACGACTTTTCGGTCATGGTTCAATACCCCGTCGCATCAGTTGCCTGGCAAGAATCATGCGGCCCTCCCTTAAACGGCTTCGCACCGTGGACTGATTCAAGTCCAGGATCTTGCCTATCTCCGTGGAATTCAGGGCACAGAAATATCGCAGAACTAAAGGTCCCAACAAAGACCCGTCCAGTTCTTGCAAGGTTTCTCGCACAATCTCAAGCTCCTCGGCTGCAATCGCTTGCCCATCGGCTCTGACCGATTGCGTGCCGATTTCTTCGCGTCGCTTCAATACTTCCCCTGCATGGCACCGAAAACTTCGCAGACGCCGGTGCTCGATCAGGCATCTATTCACTGTCACCTTTATTAGCCATCGAACACTTTCGGCTTTGCCTGCAAGAATATCCCGCCGCTGCAAGGCCTGAATAGACACATCCTGCAGGGCATCTTCGCCGTCTGAGGCGCTCAGGCCCATGCCGGCGACAATTCGCTTCAGCCGGTCCCGCTCGGCCAAAAATACATCCGTGAGGCTCTGTCCGGCTGATAGCTCGTTGGCTGCTTGGTCAGCTCGACTCCGCGAAGCGCTTTGGCGGAGCGGAGCTTGCCCAGCAAAATCTGCGTTCGTCTGGTCCACCGATTCTATCCGTTCTCCGTAGTATGCTTCTCCTTAGGAGGTACTGCGAAGGATGAACTACGAAGGATGAATCCATCCCAAGTCAGCCACCGTTTGCCCATTACTATAATGCCCAAGAAAGCCTGAGTGTTGGCAAAAAATTGGATTCCCCGGCGAAAATAGCTTGTCAATTCGATTTAGACACGGATTTACACGGATTTGCACTGTTAAAAAGGAAGTCTGTGTAATCCGTGAAATCTGTGGTTGTTTTCTCTGTGACCTCTGTGGCAAAAAAATCTGTGTTAATCAGTTCCCTCGACTGCGCTCGGGACAAGGTTAATCTGTGTCTGACCGACCCCAAAACCGCAATTCCCGTCAAACTAAAAAATCTGTATTACCTCGTCCTGAGCACGGTCGAATGGATTCGTGGCTATATTTCTCTGTGTTCTCGGTGACCTCTGTGGCTAAAAAAAGTCAGTGTAAATCAGTGTCTATTTTCTCCATTTTAACAGTGCCTCTTTTTAAGGGCCGCTTTCTGGTTTACCCTAAAAAACCTGTTCAAAACCTCTAATTTTTTGTTCATTTTTGTTAAAAAGCATTCATTTCTTGTCATTTTTCGTCACTTTTTGGTCATTTTTTGCTCATTTTTGCGCGTAATTTAGGAAAGATTTAACGACCGTATCGATTGTAGTGACATGTTGCCCTCGTTTTTGAGCTAAAAACAAGGATTGACCCGAAAAGTCACCCGAAAAACAGCCCCGAAAATCCGGCTTTTTTAGAAATCTGCCCCAAAAAATGATCCAGAAATGACCGATTCTCTTGCGATTAAGCC
>JAFNGF010000320.1 GCA_017885385.1 Planctomycetota bacterium | reverse complement strand
TGCTCGCCATCTTTGAGAAAATCGATAATCGCAATACGCAAGGGATGTGCTATTGCCTTGGCAACCTCTGCCTGTTTTTCAAACAACAACTGCCTTTTCTTGTCCAACATCGCACAGCCCTCACTAAATGACTATGTGATTATATACTCACATAGTAACCCAAGGTTCAATTAGAATCGACAAAAATTTCCGCTTTTTCCTTTGTCCTGGTTGATGTGATTTTAGATGCAGCCAGAGCCAAGCGCTCTTCAGATTCGCTTGTGCCGGCGACCTGACGGTTTTGCTTGCCGCTTGACAGGGCGCAAAATCCCTTTAACCTTGCTATCACGATTATAGGGAGGCTGCAAAATGAAGAAATTGGCTCTTACGATTATCCTGGCTTATGGTGTTGCGGCGTTAGGCGAGGGCCAAGCCGCAGACAGGTTCCAAAAAGTCGCCGCCAGAATGGTCAAAGCCATCAATGAAGAAGATTACGCCGGTGCCGGGAAGGATTTTGACCAGAGCATGGAGGATTTCTTTCCGTTGGAAAAACGCAGGCCGTTCTTCGAGAACCTGTCGACCCAGTATGGCAAAATCAAGAAGCTTGAGGAACCACAACTGGTTCCGCCCGATCGGGCGGTTCTTGTAGCGCACTGCGAACGAGGCAAGCTGGATATAACGGTTGGGCTCAATGACGACGACAAAATCACCGGGTTACTTTTTCTGCCGCACAAACCGCCCGTACCCGTTCCCGAGAGAAACCAGACTAAGCTGTCCCTTCCATTCAGAGGCGGATGGCTGGTCGTCTGGGGCGGGGACACAAAAGAGCTCAATCAACATCACGATGTTCCCAACCAGAAGTTCGCTTTCGATTTTCTTGGCGTTGATGAGCAGGGAAAAACTCGCAAAGGCGAAGGGCACACAAACGAAGACCATTTTGCCTTTGGCAGAGCGATACTGGCTTCTGCGGATGGGGCCGTAACGGATGTCATCAGCGGGGTTAGAGACAATGTCCCAGGCTCAATGAACCCGTACTCAGCACTGGGCAACGCGGTATTTATTCAACATCGAGAGAATGAGGTCTCGGTTCTGGCCCATTTGAAACTTGGCAGCATAAAAGTCAAGGTCGGCGATAAAGTCAAAGCAGGCCAGCTGATAGGTCTTTGTGGAAACTCAGGAAATTCCTCCGAGCCGCACCTTCATTATCACCTTCAAAATACGCCCGTGATTCAAGATGCAACAGGCATCAAGTGCTACCTTCGAAAGGTGATTCTGCTGCAAGACGGCAAGACACAAAACAAGGCAGAGTATTCTCCCGTAAAGGGCGAAATTATTGTCGCTGAGTAGTTCCGGAAGAATGCTCCGGCTGCAATTAATACTTTTTTCTGAACCTTGCGGTGGGTAATTAGGTGTTGGTTCCACTTTTCAATATCGGGTGTTGGGATACGGCCCTATTAGCCATTCGGCTGTGCCAGAAACTGCCAGCACACAGCAAAAGTATCTTCATTTTTTCCTTTATTATTTGCATTATTTTCCCAATCCTACACGCAAGGTCATATGCTCGCCAAGAAATAAAAGCCAGCAAGGATAAGCAAAGCTCCAGCTATGATTCTTATGGCAGTCTCAGTTTTCTTTGCCTTAATTGCCGATTTACCAAAGGACACGCCCAGCATGATTACAGCTAAGGGCGAGCTGAACCCGACTGCATAAGCGGCCGTTATCCCCATCGCCCAAAAGGTATAACCCTGCAATACAGCGACTCCCAATATAATGAAAATTCCCGGGTTACAAGCGAGAGAAGCTACGCTAATTCCTCCTCCCATAACCAGTCCAAATGCTGCCGCACCAAGTAAGCCTTTCGGCTGCGACTTACTTTTGGCGGTTTTTGTGGGTAGCTTGAATGGCAACAGTTTTAGTGCAGCCAGACCCACAAAGATTGCTATCAGGCCGGCAAAGACCTTCCAGTATCTTCCCATTACATCCTGAGCGACCTGGCCTATAAAGCCAGCAATAGTTCCAAGAATAACAAGCGCTATCGTTGTGCCCAGCATGAAGAAAAGGGCGGCAAAGAACTTTGCCCGGCGGTCGCTGTCATCTCGCGTGCCCGAATAGCCGACTATTGCACCCAGTAGCGGCAGAGTACAGCAGGCACTTGCAACCGCACTGACCAATCCGAGAACAAATGCTAAAGGCAAGGCCAAGGGTCGGAATCCCGTTTGTTCAAGCACGGTCTTGACCCATTGCAATATCGACTGTATCCATTCCACCGTTTTGTGCCCTCTCTACTTCCTGGGACCTATAGGACCGCAACCTGCCGGACCACAACCTGACGGACCACAGCCTGAAGTTGGTCTTGAGGCCGTCACAAACGCCTGAACTAGCTTCGTCTCAGTAATCTGGCCCGAAACACCGCTCGCCCCACGACCCTTTACCATAGCAAGCACACAGGGTAGGGAAAACTGACTTGTCAACTGCGCATAATCGGGTGCATCCTTTGTAAGTCTGAAAGCAGAGATGCGAGTTCCGCCAGCCTGGATCTTTTTGGCGGCGGCTTCAATCTCACTGGCTATAGTTTGGTTGCCTTGTTGGTCGTTGTCGGCAAGAAGAAGGATGAAAACGGCGTCGGTGTCTGCCGCCACCTTGTTGAGAGAAGCCAAGGAATCCAGTTCCGGCCCCCATATCGTGGGTGCAGCCTTATCAGACTTTGCCGTGGCGTTTATCGCCGAAGAAGTGTCCGGCTTGCCCTCAGGCTGAATTGCGGCAAACGACTGTTGTGCCTGATCAGTCGCGGAATTAGATTTACTGATAAGGGACCGTGCCAGAACCGCACCGGCCGCAACCACAATAATAAGAAATACCACAATCTTCCAGCTCTTGCTCCCACCACCAGAGCCTGACGGGCAGCAATTGCCTCCGTCACAGCATTGTTGGATGTCCCTCTCGTCTTCCCGGCTACGAGCCTTCTCTTTGTTATCATTCATTCTAACACCCTTTCTAAAAAAGATTAAATACGTATCCTGTAATCGTTATGCACACTGCGAAATACTGTCACTCGTGGCATTTTCAACAGTTAGGGGTACGACAGAAAGACCGTCGTTATCGTTGTTTTTCAGCAGCGATCCTGTTTTAGACCACAATAGCAACGTCGAACTGAAAACTACCGTAATACAACCCGCCTCCTGAAAAATAACTGCCAATACAGGCGTGAGCAACCCAAAGCCGGCAAGGATAAACCCGATTATATTGTACATGATGGAAAAGAAAATATTGAGTTTGATACGCAACATAACCTTCCTCGACATATCCATGAAGTTTACGACCCGCGATAGATCATCATTCATCAAAGTTACATCTGCTGTTTCAACAGCCACATCTGTCCCGGCTGCACCCATGGCAATACCCACATCAGCTAAGGCTAATGCCGGAGCATCATTGATACCATCACCGATCATACCGACAACGCTTCCCTGTTTTTGCAGATTTTCGACACATTGCAGTTTTTGTTCCGGAAGAAGCTCGGCCTGAAAATCATCAACTCCGATTTCTTTTGATACAGATTTAGCTACCTTATAATTGTCTCCGGTAAGCATTATGATTTTTTTAATGCCCATAGCTTTCAGGGATGCAATAGCACGCGGAGTTTCAGGGCGAATCTCGTCAGCAATAGCGATCAAGCCGACCGGTTTCATATCATTAGCTACAAGAATGGCTGTTCTGCCCTGTCCAGTTTGCTCTGAAATTGCATACTC
>JAFNGF010000319.1:313-8619 GCA_017885385.1 Planctomycetota bacterium | reverse complement strand
GGGCCGAAGTACTGTCCCCAGCCCCAGCGGTGTTCCACTGGTTCGAGCGCCGAGTGGCTAAACGCACAGGCCATGTAGCTGTAGAACGCCCTTATCACCGCCTTGGGCTCATCTCGCAACAAGTATGCAGTTGCCTGCGGATTGTACACCGGCTCATTGGCCATACCCCAGCCATGCAGATACAGATTGTCTTCGTGGTCAGAGAGAAGACTTTCGGCCAGTGCACCATCGAACGGCAACGCTTTGAGTCGCAACAGGTGTATCGCCCCGGTGTCCACGTCTGTGGGATACCACTGCTCGAACAGCCGGCCCGACTTCGTCGCTTCGCATGGCACATAAGGTATCCAGGTATGGTCCCGCAGCTGCACCAGAGGCGAGCGCACAGCCGCGGCTGCAAAAGCACGTTCCACTGACTCGCGGAAGCTCGCAGCCGCTTCAAGGCATTCGTTTGCCCGAGGATGTCCGATTTGCTCAAGGGCCTTGCCCAGCATCTCAAGCGCCGCATATACGTACGCCTGAGTGAAGGCCCAAACACCCTCACCAGTCAGGTCGTTCAAAGGCGACCCTATCAGGCCGGTAGCCGAACCTTGATTCCCCTGGGCCCTGCGTATCTGGCCAAGACACCAGTCAAGCGCCTTGAGCGTGTACGGCAACAGTCGGTCGAACTGGTCCCGGTCGCCGGACAGCCGGTAGTTCTTCGCCGCCACATAGATCATCGAAGGCGTATAAACACCCCAGTTTGCATAGCCGGCCACACGGCCGTCCGGCTGCTGGTTATTGCGGTATATCGTCAGCAGCTCTTCTGTGGCTTTTGTCTCATATCCGCGCAGGCCATAGATCATGTAATCCACATAGACGGCCTGGTTGACCGGCCAGGGCGTCCCGTGCTGGTCGTAGGCGAAGTTGGAATATGGCAGGTCGATCCCTGCCCCGAGCGAAGTCGAGGGGTCTGGCTCCAGGTTGATAGCGTCCCACTTTTCGGGACCAGTTCCCTCGCAGGGATCGGGACAAGCCTGCCTGCCGTGGCGCCGCGGGAGACGCAAGGCATGCCAGAGGTTGGCACGGAACAGGTCATTCACCACCTTCTCAGGAACCCGGAATTGTGCCCCCCGTGCGACGTAGTCGCTCCAGAACTTCAACGTGTCCTGACGAGATCCGGTGTAATCCAAGTTGATTAGCTTATCCCGATCCTCAGGCAATATCATCGGCGATGGAAGCTTAACGATGAACTCCTTGCTTGCATCTGCATTTAGCTCAAAGGTCAGGACTGTGTCGAATTGCCTCCAATGCGTCCTGGTCTTGCCATCCGGTTGCTCTGGGTATTGCCTCGTAATCCCCGCTTCCGCGGGGACAGGCTTGCCCCTGCGAAAGCAGAGGTCGGAACCGGCGACTGCAAACAGAATTCGCCGGCTGGTATTCTCTTCAAAAACGAACGTGTTACCTTCACTGCGACAAATCATCTCCTCTGCATCGGCCGAATCGAGCTCCCTTCGATGGTGCATTTTCACGGAGGCTGTCGTGTCCCGGCTGCGCAGATTCATGACCTTGACTTTTTGCAGCAGCACCATCGGGATGTCGCCTCGCCTTTCATTCGGCGGACCGTTTAGAGGATATGCATATTGCTCCACCTCGTAACGCAGGCTGTCTTGCTCGATGATTGTCGTGATGACAGGCAATCCATCCTCAAGTTGCTGACCTTTCCAAGATTCTTGGATCCCTTTGGCCGGGTCGCCGAAGTCACACCAGAATCGCAAGTGGTCGGGATTGCCGTAGTCGTTCCAGATACCTGCTCCGCGATCAATGCCGAATTTATGAATCGCGCTGTCCCATGTAACTCCCACAATATGACCGGGCGGAATCATGTGACGGTTTTGATACGTTGGGCTCCCCATATCCTCCCAGCGTCCGGCGTATTGATCATAAGCCGCCTCCGGCTCGCGCCGGACCCGCTCCAGAACGCTCTTTCCTTTGTATGCTTGAAGCTCTTTCAGATGGTCTGCGAATGAAATCGGAGCATCACCGGCAGTCAGGTAAACACCGAGCAAAGGCATCCAGAACGCCTTACTTTCAAGCAGCTGATCCACCGTAACGCTGAAGCCCTTTGTGCCCCTCTCATCCATTTGTACGGTCAGCTTCCGTGAATCAGGCCGGTACGCAGGATCCTGTTTTAGTCGCTGAACCGTCTCATCGTCGCTGTGGCCAATTAGCTCCGCCCAAATGCTGTGCAGGTTCCCGATGGTTTTTACCTTCCTTGCAGCATATCGAAGGATGAACCGCGCACCATCTATATCACCGTTGCCCGCACGTGTTCTGAACACACCATTTGTGAGACTGTCGTTTGCTTCCAAGCCGACGGCCCTGACATTCACGATCTCTGCTTCTTCAGTTAGAAACTGCACATGATAGGGTGTTGTCCGGGGCAATTCATGGCCCCAGAAGACCATGACATCCAAATGTTCTTGAGAATCAGCCGCCAAAACTGCGGTCGCCACGATTCCATAAACAACAGCATACAGGGCCAAACGTTCCATAGAAGACCTCTTGGGCAAACGAGCACCTGACGTGCCCGTATCAATGGCGTGGATTATATGTCTGCTCTCTTGTACGGTCTAATCATTTCGCCGGCTGCCCCGCGGCCAGCGCAGCGAGCTGCTGCCGGCGATTATGTGTTCACCGGGGGATGGAAGGATTCACATTTAGACACGGATTTACGCGGATTCACACCGTTAGAAAGCAAGTTGGCGCCCGCCTGCGACAAGCCTATTGCCTTTACGGGTGTCAATTGGTAATATCTGGTTTTTGCCAACCGTGCTGAAACAGTTCAGGTTCGTTGTTCGTAGTTTACTGTTCATCGATGAACCACGAACGAACAAGGCAATTGAAAATTGACAATTGAAAATTTACAATCAAGTTTGGGTACTTCGGGCTTTCATTTTGTTGCGTCGGCGGATTTCGATCCTCTTCTGTCGAGCCAATCTGCGCCGATATTCACGATTTCCATTGGCGGATGGGACGTGATTGTAAGCAACCACATGCTTGTAGTGGCGGCGGCAGCGCTGCTGCTTCTGGCCTGTATCCCTGTGGCGACCAGGCCGAGGCGGATGGTGCCCGCTGGACTGCAAAATCTGATCGAATCGATTTGTGTTTTCTTGCGAGAAGAAGTGGCCAGGCCCGTGATGCGTGAGCATACCGACCGTTATATCGGCTTCGTTTGGACTGTTTTTTTCTTTGTTCTGAGCCTCAATTTGCTCGGCATGGTTCCATCGGAGAAAATCATCGCTCTACTGACAGGAAAGGAGAATCACTTCGGCGGCCCCGCCACTGCAAACATCTACGTCACAGGCGGGCTGGCAGCCGTAACATTCCTGATGACTCATATTTACGGCATCAGACAGCAGGGATTCGGGCACTACATCATTAATTTTGCCCCGCGGGCGCCGTGGTGGATTATGCCGCTTTTGTACTTTCTGGAAATCATCACCGCATTTGTCAGGCCGTTCACTCTTGCGGTGCGGCTTTTTGCCAATATAATAGCAGGCCATATTCTGATGGCCACGCTCTTGGGCCTGATATTAGTCTTCAAGAACTATTGTGCCGCGGTTGCTTCGGTATCGGCCGTTGTTGCGGTGTCATTCTTGGAGCTGCTTGTAGCGTTCATCCAGGCATTTGTATTTACGTTTTTGTCAACGCTTTACATTGGGTTTTCGATTTTGCCGGAACATTAATGGTAAAAGCCCCCCAGTAAACTGGGGGGCTAAATATTTGTCATGGAGGTTTAGAAAAATGACATTTTTTTCAGGTAGCATCTTGGCGGCGATGGGGACCAGCATTTCCTCGCTATCCATTTGGGCGGTGATGGTCGGCTGTGATGTGATAATATTGGCCGCCACATTTGCAATTGGTTGGATCGGAAGCAGGGCCGTCGAATCCATAGCCCGCCAGCCGGAGGCCGGGGCGCGCATATTCTCTACGATGGTTATCGCCGCCGCCCTTGTCGAAGGAATCACATTCTTCTCATTGCTTATATGTTTTTTAGCGCTTTACTGGATGCGGTAAGGCAGGCCGTGATGTTAAGATGGCACTGCGGATACTTACGACAGTTTTAGCAGTATTGTTAGTCTCGGCCAGTGCTTCGGCTGCCCAAACCGAGCAAGCGCGCGAGCAGGGCCTTTTCAGCGGGTCATTCGCTGATGCCGTCTGGACGGTGGCTGCCTTCGTGGCGGTGCTTGTTATCCTCAGTAAGGTGGCCTGGAAGCCGATGGTGGAAAGACTAAACGCCCGAGAGCGGCACATCCAGCAGCAAATTGACGCCGCCAATAACGCTCGCCAGCAGGCGGAGAAATTGCTCGATGAATACAAGCAACAGGGCACAAAGATCATTAAGGACGCCGCCGACCAGGCCCAGCAGCGGCAGGAAGAGCTTCTGCACAGGGCTCGCCGGGAGGTCCTGGCAATCAAACAAAAAACTCAAGACGATATTGAGTACGCCCGCTCTGCTGCGCTGGAGCAACTGTGGGCCGAAGCGGCAGGGATGATTTCGGCGCTATCGCGGGAAGTCCTCGGTCGCACAGTGAGCGCTGAGGATAACCACCGGCTCACCCAGGATGCGATAGGGCAAATGAAAACGAACACAACCACAGATTCACACAGATTAAGCAAAACGTAGGGTGGGCTTTAGCCCACCAAGAGAAAATGGGGGGCAAGCCCCACACTACTCCCTAATCTGTGGACGGCAATAGATTGATATGATAAGTACGGCTATACGCCTGAGAGAAATTTATGCGCAGAGCCTTTTCGAGCTGGCCGACCGACAGCAGGGTGTTGATACGGTGAGCAGCGACCTGAACATTTTGGCCGGCATCATTGGGCAGGAAAAAGACTTCATCAAGCTGCTCGATTCACCGTATTTTTCTACGGACTACAAAGAGCAGCTGGTGCGAAGGCTGTTATCCGGGGTAGCTGCCAACCTGACGCTGGACTTCCTTATGGTCGTCATTAGGCATGGCCGGGCCAGACTTCTAACCGACATTATCGGCAGGTATGCCGAGTTGTGGGACGCATATCACGGGTATTACCGTGTCAAAGTTATAGTGCCGCGAGCACTTGAAGACGGCCAGGCGAAAGAGCTCTCCGATGGGATTGCAGCCGCGATGAATAGCCCGCCTGGCCGGGTCAAACTCCAGGTTGCTGTGGACCCGGACATTATCGGCGGGGCCATCATCCGCTGCGGCGATAAAGTGATCGACAACAGCATCAGGAATCGAATTGATGTGGCCGTCAAGACAGTGATGAGCCGGATAAAAAGCAGAAAGTAACGCTAATGAAATTCGATTTCACCGAAATAAGCGGTATTCTCAAGCAGGAAATCAGCCAGTACAAAAGTAAGCTGGACGTCTCGAAGGTCGGCCGGGTGGTAGAGCTGGCGGACGGCATCGCACGCATTTATGGACTCGATGATGCGATGGTGGGCGAGGTGCTCCAGTTTGAAAATGACGTCTTCGGCGAGGTTTTCAACCTCGAAGAGGACTCTGTGGGCGTCGTCATCTACGGCGAATACACGAAAGTCAAAGAAGGCTCGGATGTGCGGGCCACCGGCAAGCTGATGTCGGTCGCCATTGGTGACGAGCTGCTGGGTAGAGTTCTCAACCCGCTGTGTGAGCCTATAGATGGCGGCCCGCCCGTGCAAACTACGGCCCGGCGGTTTATCGAATCTGAGGCCCCCGGAATCGCCCAGCGGCAGCCGGTCAAACTGCCGCTGCAAACGGGCTTAAAAAGCATAGACTCCATGATCCCGATCGGCAGAGGGCAGCGAGAGCTTATCATCGGCGACCGTAAGACGGGCAAAACGGCTATCGCGCTTGACGCCATAATTAATCAGAAGGGCCAAGATGTAATCTGCACCTACGTGGGCATCGGGCAAAGAGCATCAGCAATTGCTGAGGTTGTCGAGACCCTAAAAAAGTACGATGCTATGGCGTACACGGTCGTCATCGCCGCCTCGGCTGCGGATAGCGCTGCGATGCAATATATTGCACCGTATGCCGGTTGCGCGTTGGCGGAATACTTTATGTATGAAAAGCATCGTGACACGTTGTGCGTTTATGATGACCTTAGCAAGCACGCCATTGCCTACCGCCAGTTGAGCCTGTTGTTGCGGCGGCCGCCGGGACGCGAGGCCTATCCCGGCGACATCTTCTATCTGCATAGCCGTCTTCTTGAGCGAAGCGCAAAACTTTCTGATAAACTCGGCGGCGGGTCGCTGACGGCGCTACCCATTGTCGAGACCCTTGAAGGCCAAATCTCAGCCTATATACCGACAAACGTCATATCTATTACCGATGGGCAGATTTACCTGCTGCGGGAGCTTTTTCACGCCGGCGTAAGGCCGGCAATTGATGTCGGAGTAAGCGTCAGCAGGGTCGGCGGCAACGCCCAGGTTCCGGCGATGAAAAAAGTGGCCGCAAAGCTCCGGCTTGACCTCGCGGCATTTCGTGAGCTGCAAAACTTTGCCAGGTTGGGCACAGAGCTTGACCCGGCATCACAGGCTCAACTGGACCGCGGCAGCCGGATGGTCGAGCTATTGAAGCAGCCGCAATTCTCGCCCATGTCGGTCGGCGAGCAGGTGGTCACCATTTATATAGGGTCGGTCGGCCTGCTCGATGACATACCGGTAAATGCAGTCGGTGATTTCGCGACCAAATTTCTGCGGCATATAGCAAAGGAGCAGCCGCAGTACGTTGATGAAATAAACAAGACTAAGGCCTTCAGCGATGAGCTTGCCGAGAAGATTGCCGCTGCGATAAAGCAATTCAAACCACAGATTGCACAGATTTCGCCGGCCTCTTGATTGATAAGTAACGTTGTCTCCGCGACCTCCCGCGGGCTTCGCGGTAAAAAAAATGGTTGGGACACGCAAAATACTTAGCCGCCGTAGAGCGGTCAGCAACATTTGCAGGCTGACCCGCACTATGCAGATAGTTTCGACCGCCATGTTCAAGTCTTACTATAACAAGTGGCTGGCGGTCGCCGAGTACCATGATGCCCTGGCGCAGGCAGGGTATTTGCTTGTTACTTCCGAGACGCCGCTGGAGCATCCGTTGCTGAAGGAGAGCTCCTCAGGCAGGTCCGCGGTTTTAGCGATCAGCTCCAGAGCCGGGCTTTGCGGGCTGTACAACAGCTCCATCTACAAGCTCTTGGAGACACATTTGAATCTGGCAAAGTCATCGGGCAGGAAATTGGATATCTACGCGACCGGCGGAAGATTGATCAATATACTATCCTTGCACGGCCTTGCGCCTGCCGAGCTGTACGGCAATCTCGATGAGATACCTTCGGATGCGCAGATTCACCAGATAGCAGATAGTTTCATAGACCGCTACATCGCCGGGCAGCTCGATTACTTTGGGGTTCTGTATATGGCTTTTCACTCGCCCGGTCACCAGCGGGCACAAACCAGGACTATTATGCCGCTGACCGAGCTAATTGACGATTTAACTACGCGGGCAAAAGTCATCTGGCCTTGGGACCAGGTTTTTGAAGATTTCTATATGTCGCCGTCACCGAAGGATATTATCGAAGGTCTGGCACGGATGATAATGCATGCAACGATAAAGGATTGTTTCTTGCAGGCTGCGCTCTCGGAACATGTGGCACGCATGATAGCCATGCGGAACGCCACAAAGAACGCAGAGGATATGATTAGGGACCTGACCGCCCGGTACAACCAGGCAAGGCAGACGCAGATAACAAGCGAGCTGCTTGATATTATCAGCGGCGGCGCCCCTGTTTAGCCCTGCCACCTGTGGGCAGGGGTTGCCCCCGGCACAGGTCCGGGGGCTAATCGGCAGGTTTAAGATGAATAAAGGCAAGTTAATGCAGGTAATGGGCAGCGTTTTTGACGCCAAGTTTGCGCCCGAGCACGTGCCGGCTCTATATAACGCGGTCGAGGTTCAGGGCGACTTCGGCACCGGCAAAACCAGTCTTTGGGGAGAAGTCCAGCAGCACCTTGGCCAAGGCAGAGTTCGGGCCATCGCTCTGGGCAGCACTCTGGGCCTTCGCAGGGGAATGGATGTCATAGATATCGGTTCGCCGCTTACTGCGCCTGTCGGAAAACAGACATTGGGCAGGGTGCTCAACCTGCTTGGCCAGCCCATTGATGAAAAAGGCCCCATCACAACCGAGACGCAAAGGCCTATTCATCGTCTGCCGCCGAAACTGGTGGACCTGTCTGTGAAGACAGAAATGTTTGAAACCGGCATAAAAGTAATTGATCTACTATGCCCGTTCGTTCGCGGCGGCAAGATGGG
>JAFNGF010000319.1:0-298 GCA_017885385.1 Planctomycetota bacterium | reverse complement strand
GGACAGATGAACGAGCCGCCGGGCGCGCGGTTAAGGGTCGCTCTTGCCGCAATGACCCAGGCGGAGTATTTCTGCGAGATCGGCATCGGGGACACCCTGCTTTTCATAGACAACATATTCCGGTTTTCGCAGGCCGGCTCCGAGGTCTCCGCTCTATTAGGGCGCATCCCATCTGCTGTGGGCTACCAACCAACTCTTGCCACGGAGATGGGCGAATTGCAGGAGCGAATAGCCTCCACACGAGCGGGCTCGATCACCTCCGTGCAGGCAATATATGTCCCCGCCGATGACTTGACCG
>JAFNGF010000318.1:1762-3144 GCA_017885385.1 Planctomycetota bacterium | reverse complement strand
CAAAGCTTAAGGGATTTGGCAGGCATGAGGCAGGCACGGTTGAAATCGACTGCCCCTACTGTGACGACCATCCCATATTAAAAGAGAGATGTCTCCACTGCAAAGGCAAGGGCAAGGTGGATGTGGGGAAGGCGGAGTAAATCCCGGCACAAGTGCCTCAATTTGGTTTCGCTTTAAGCTGCTTCGATAGATTTCCACATTTCATATCTCTTAAAGGATTCCAGAGAGAATATGCCCTTGATTTTTCTATTCCGAATTTGTAGGATTGCCCATAATGACTTACCGCGGGGCATATTTCCATAATCGACTATTTTCACCTGTTCCTTCTTGACAACAAACACATCATCTACTTTGCCTTGCACGAAGATTGCTAGTTTTCCTTCAAGCTTACCTTTCCATTTGTTTTCATAAAATCCGCGCGGCTTAAATTCGATAATGTCTATGCTATCCTCCCATCTGGCACCTGAGATGCTATTCACTGCCTGGTCAAACCACCGCTGATTTTCTTCAGAGGGTTTTTGTATCGATACACGAGAAAAGCGCCCGTAGCGTGGAATGGTTTGTACGCCCCATATTATTTGGAACATTCCGAGGATGAAGATAACTTGATAGATAATCTTATATATTGGATTTCCCGGGTAGAGAATGTATATCGCGGATCCGGCACCGATGATATTCCACATGCCAGCAAGGACGAACAACATACCCAGTACAATAAGTCCAACTGGTCTTGGCATTCCCGCAATTAGCCAAATACCTACGCCGAATAAGAATATGCCAAACAAAATCCAAAGATTGTTAAAAAGGGTGTACCCAATCCCAAGCCACGCGCCGACAGCGACAGCAATGACACCAAAAATGATACTCGCTATTCCACCTGACTTGAATATTCGGCGAAGTACTTTGTAATCTGCAGTGCTCTGCAATACGTCAAGGTTTTCCTCGTTTATGCTGATACTGTAGTCCATCTGTCTCTGCTCGGTGAGGGCCTATTCCACGCCCGCAACGGCTTTACTTCTGAGTTTCTATTGGCACTCTTGGACGATAGGCATAACGTTTATGCGTCCACAGGCCGGTGAAGAAGGCCCGGTTCAGCAGATACCGGTTATCGGCCACACTCAGCAGGTCCTTGGAGGCGCCGGTCTCGAAGTAGGCCACCTCGACATGCTTGCCCATGTTCTTTACAGCTTGAAGTGCATAGGCGAAGTCGGCGTCACCGCTCACCAGCACCGCCACATCATAGAAGTCGTTCCAGGCAAAGTACAGCAGGTCCGTAGCCAGCATAATATCTATGCCCTTCTCCACCGGTATTCCCTGTGACACCTTCATGCCCCCTAGCCGAATCTCCAGATAAGGCGTCTTGCGCAGTATATCGAGGAATT
>JAFNGF010000318.1:0-1731 GCA_017885385.1 Planctomycetota bacterium | reverse complement strand
TTGTGATGCCCGAAGCTACCCCGCAGACCGTGGTACAAATTGCTGCCGTCTATGAAAATGGCTACTCTATCGTCCATAACATCCTCCCTTTGACGGCTTCATTATACATCGTCTAGCGACGGACGTACATGACCCCTATTTGACAGGCACATTAGTAACACCAGGAAGTCTGAAATCCTAAATCCTAATTTCTAAATCCCAAATAAATTCAAATACCCAAATCCCAATCAGAATCGCTGAAATCACTGCCGCGTAGATTGAACCTCTCCCTTTCATAAAGGGAGATTGAGAGGGATTTAAATCCCCCTTTGTCCCCCTTTTCCAAAGGGGGAACAGATTCAATCTATCGTAATCTTTTTGAACGAGAATTATGTGTTATAATAAAAATCAGCCAGGAGGGTTTCTGGGAAAGGTAAAATCTAACCAGGGTTAATTTCTCCGGCTTACGAAGAGGGGGTAGGTCATGTGCCAAACAAAACGTTTTATCATAGTCGCCGTGTTATCAGCCCTGGTATTAACATTTAGCAGTATCGACCTGGCTTGTGGTGTTAAGCCGGCTCAAACGCCGACTTCGCCGCCGGTATCAACCGAGCCGGAATCAGGTCCATGGACGTCCCCGCAATTAACGGAACAACCACCGCCAACTGAACCGGAGATTCCGGCTAACTACACCACCTATACCGACGAGGCAAAGCTCTTCAGTATCTCTTATCCCTCAGATTGGCAAACGGATGTAACGGCAATGGTAGAAATTGAGAAGAAAGCGAAAGAATCTATTAGACCTAAATTAGGCAGTTCTGTAGAAAGTGTCAGCACAATTTTCCTTGCCGGACGACGAACTGAGAGGGGATATGATCCTAGCGTAACCATCATTATTGGGCCGCTGCCTGCGGGAGTATCGACACATGACGAATGGATTGAAGCAGAGATGCAAGGATCGAAAAAAGCTTTCCCGGACTTTAAAGAGTTCTCTAGAGTTAAGACAAGCGTTGATGGCAGAGAGGCCACAATTGTGGATTGGCAAAATTCACTCGATGGAAAGGTCATATCACACTGCCTGCAAATGTATACACTGGTGGATCAATCGCCGTGGGTCGTCACCTGCTGCACAACCACCGGGGATTTTGATAAGTGGAAAGATGATTTCGATATCGTGGTCAGAAGTCTACACGTATCGCCCGAAACAGAATAAGATTACAGAGTTTTTCTAAGAGGGGCTGCGCCCCTCTTAAACTCCCTCTTAACTTTTAACTTAACTCTCTCTGCTGGCGGTGTGGCGGGCTCTAGCGCGCTGGTTTTGTGTCAGCAATCGCTTGCGCAGTCTGATGTTGGCCGGCGTCACCTCGATAAGCTCGTCGTCGCTGATGATGCCCAGGGCTTCTTCCAGGCTGAATTTCACCGCCGGCGTCAACTTGATGGCAAAATCTGATGTCGAAGCGCGGATATTGGTCTGTTTTTTCTCCTTGGCCACGTTGACCGCCAGGTCGGTCCCCCGGGCATGCATCCCCACTATCATACCCTCGTACACGGCGGTGCCCGGCTCGATGAAGGTTACACCTCTTCCCTGGGCATTGTTTAACCCGTAGGTAACGGCCGTGCCGGCTTCAGAAGCCACCAGCATGCCGCTGCGGGTGGAAACGATATCTCCATACCAGGGCTCATAGCCCAGGAACAAGGTGCTCATAATGCCCTCGCCCCGGGTGGCAGTCAAAAACATGCTGCGGAAGCCGA
>JAFNGF010000317.1:2841-7694 GCA_017885385.1 Planctomycetota bacterium | reverse complement strand
TCGACCCGGCTCAGAGCTTGCCCTGCCCCGCGGCCAGCGCAGCGAGCTGAGCTTGCCGAAGGGACGGGTTTATTGCGGGGTTTGGCTTGTGGGCAATTTATTGCGCGGTTTTCTACGGCTGTTGACGTTTGGCGGTCGCCTCCGGCGTGTTGCCATAAGCGCCGATATTGACCCTGCCGCCGTTCGGCTGCGGTTCAAGCGAGAAGTCCCCGTTAGGATCGCCCGCGTCTATGCAGGGCGATTCAGGCAGCAAATGATAATCAGCTTCGAGCCAGACCGCATTTGTGCCGCCTGGCTTGGCTGGAACAGCAGGGTTGTCGGCGTCNNATCGTTGGGGTCGGCATCCTGAATACAGCTGTACGTGACGATGGACCTGCCACCACAGATTTGCTGTGAGTCTATTGTCTTGCTGCTGTCGCTGTTGTCCCAGAGAATGCAGTTGGTTAACGTAAGGGTGCTTTGGCTGCTGGAGTCGGTGTCGCCGGTAAGAATTCCCCCGCCTTGACCTCTTGCGAAATTGCTGCTCAGGGTGGAATTTACCAGCACTGTTTTACTGTTGTTGTTTAGCGCTCCGCCATTCTCGCCGGCAAGATTGGCGCTGAAGATGCAGTTGGTCAGTGTCGCTGTGCCGTCACGGCTGTATATGCCGCCTCCGCTATTAGTCGCTCGGTTTTGGCTGAATTTGCACTTTGTCAGTGTTGGGCTGCTGCTGCCGTTGAATATCCCGCCGCCGTTGTCGTTACCGATGTTGTTGTTGAAAATGCAGCCCGTCAAGATGGGGCTGGTGTAAAGGTTATACACTCCGCCCCCATTGTCGCTGGCGGAGTTTTCGCTGAATGTGCAGTCAGTTGATTCCGGTTTTCCGCCCAGGTTGTACATCCCGCCGCCGTTGCTTTTGGCCGAATTCTTGGTGAACGTGCAGCCGGTCAGGCTGGGACTACTCTGATAGTTATCCATGCCGGCGCCGCGGTTATTTGCGGAGTTCTGACTGAATATGCAGTCGGTTAGTTTTGGATTGCTGTTATCGTGATTTTGCATCCCTCCGCCGCCGTACTTGGCCCAATTTTTAATGAAGGTGCATTTGGTTAGAGCTGGGCCGGCCGTGCTATTATTTTGCATTCCGCCGCCGCCGTAATACGCCCAGTTCTCGCTGAAGGTACAGTTGGTCAGTGTAGGCTTGGCGTTATTATTGCACATTCCTCCGCCGACATACTTGGCCCAGTTATTTTTGAAAACGCAGTTAATGAGCGTTGGGCTGCTGTTGGTGCAGTAGATTCCGCCGCCATTCATCTGGTAGCCATTTATGATGGTCAGCCCCGCTAAGACCGAGCCTGCGCCCTCACGACTGCGGAAGTCAAAAGCCCGGCCTTCCTTTTCACAGTCAATAATTGTTGCGGCGACCACGTTGGGGTCTTCTGGGTCGGTGCTTCTAACGGTAATTGCCTTACCCTTGAAGTCGACGTCTCGATTGCCGGGGCCTTTGTAGCTGCCGGGGCTGATAATGACAACGTCACCCTCGACGGCGGCATCAATAGCCGCTTGAATGGTGGCGTATGCGCCCGGCACCAGACGTCTGTTGTCGTATTCGTCGGCGCCGATGTCAACGCGCTTATTGATTATCCGCGGCTGGGCATCGATGTCGGTGCTGTCGGCCGCCGCCACATAGTTCGGCTCACCGGCATCGATGCAGGGCGACCTGGGCAGTAAGCGGTAGTCGCCGGCAGCCGCATCTACAAAGTTCGGGTCCGCGTGTATATTGCCGATTCCTGCCAGTGTGCCGGTCCAATCCTGGATGCAGCAGTAGTTGACGGTGGGTCTACTATCAAGGGAAAAAATCTGTGCTGCTTCATTTGCCCCGTTGGCATCGTTATTCAGCCAAAGGATGCAGTTAGTTAGCGCTGGACTGCTGCCGTTGTGGTTGGAAATTCCGCCGCCGGTTTCTTTTGCCGTGTTGTGGCTGAGCGTGCAGTTGACCAGCGTTGGGCTGCTCTCGAAGTTGCGTATCGCACCGCCGTAGCCCTGCGTTGTGTTGCGGCTGAACACACAACTGGTGAGCGTAGGACTGCTGCTATTGTTGTTTATCGCACCGCCGTCACCGTTGGCGGAGTTTCCGCTGAATATGCAGGTTACCAGCGTCGGGCTGCTTTTATAATTGCGCATTGCGCCGCCGAACTCTGCCGAGTTTTCACTGAGCTTGCAGTTGGCCAGCACCGGGTTGCTGTTGAAGTAGTTGGCTATCGCTCCACTATACTGGGCGGAGTTTTTGCTGAACGTGCAGTCACTCAGCATTGGGTGGCTGTCGGCGTGATTGTACATCCCGCCNNCCGTTGGAGGCCCGGTTATCGCTGAGGGTGCAGCCGATTAGCTTCGGGCTGCTGGCGAGATTGTACATCCCGCCGCCGGCGTGTTCTGCCAGATTGTTGGTGAAGGTGCAATTGCTTAGCGTCGGGCTGCTGTAATAGTTTCGCATCGCTCCGCCGTGCCACGCCGAGTTGTCTTTGAATGTGCAGTTGATTATTGTAGGGCTGCCGGATTTGTTGTACATCCCTGCTCCTGTAATTGTGAAGCCGTCAAGCACAGCCGTTTCGTCCGCACCGCTGCCGGTTACTACCTGGTAGCTGTTCTCGGCGGACCTCGCGAAGTTCGGCTCGTCATTACTGTTTAGGTCGCCGCTCAGAATGCTCTGGTAAGTGGCAATGTCGCGGGCGTTAGGGTCTGCTTGGCCGTGGCCGGCATAGCCGCCTTTTATGGTTACGCTGTTCTTGAGCCCAAACGTTGCTGCTCGGTCGCCCGGCGCGACAGCTTTACCGCTGTCAGGTTTGTAAGTGCCTTGCGCGACCAGCACTTCATCTCCGCCGGAGGCGGCAGCAAGTGCGTCCTGAAGGAGATTGTAGGCGTTAGCCCAGCTCGAGCCGTCATTGTTTCCGGCAGCATCTATGTCCACGAAGATTTGCCGTGCGAAGGTGGCCTCTGCCATCGCCAATAAAAGACCGGACACTATCAGCACGAGCTTCAGATTTATTCTGGCGTTCATTCTGTCCCCTTGTACGCTGCGTTTTCTCACCCAGTGCAAGCCGATGTTGCCTGCACCATTGAGGCGGTGTTGTCGCCCCGAGCCAGGCGCATACCTTCTAAACCTGATTGGAGCTGAGCCTGGGAAACCTCCATATCTCTGTTTTTTCTTGCCCTCTTGGCAGATATATTCTATCCTGAAAGGCGTCAAAATTCAAGAGAATTTTTGGTTCGCGTATCCTCTGTCGTTTTGCCTTTGTCGAGATGATCCTTGTCCTATAATAGGCTCGACCGAGGCACAATTGACGAGGCACGACCGACGATGGACGACATACGAGATACGAACTTATAGGAGCTGATATATCAGAGGCTTATATGACACAGGACGGCCAGTGCCCAGAGCAAGTCCTTTTTGGGCACAACCTTAGTTTCATATCTTTCGTTTATCGGAATCAGGTGCACTTCCGTATCGGTGGTTCTTATGAGCTTGCACGTTACCCCTATCTGGCCGGCAAGGCGTGCAATCCCGATTTGTCCTTGCGCCGCCGGCACAGAGGGGCTTACTATAACAATATCTCCGTCATTTATTCGCGGCGACATACTGTCGCCGTCTACCTGTAATGCGAAGCTGTCCGGAAACAGCTTGTGGATGTCTTCAGACTGCACAAACTCGACTATTGGCTCGTGCTCGCCGCCGCCCACCTGAATGAGGTTAACCTGGCGGTTTTTGACCCCGTCCACCAAGGTTTGTGCTCGCAGGTCTATAGCCACTGTGCCGTCCACCGACCTCAGGATAGTTTTGCCTGTATGCTTGCTGACCAGCTCGTCAAGCTGGGTAATAGCCTGTTTGGGTTCGGGCAGAAATTTCTGGTCCCAAAAATGGACTATTCCTGCGGCGGTTCGTCCCAGCACCGGAATCCAGCCTGGCCGAGCGACTTTGGCGGACTTGATTTGGACGAGTCCTTTCTGAAAGTCTTTTTTCTCGCACAGTAGCTCAACGAACGCCTGAACCGGCTCCGCTAGCTCGGGATTATTGCTGAGCAGGTCATCGAGCTGCTCCAGGAGTGGCTTGTTTGACCCAGATGCGAATTTCTTTTCCGCCTTTCGTCCTGTGAGCAGCCAATCTAAGTCCGCTCCTGTAACCTCAGATATCTTTAACAAGACTGTAATTGGCGGCACGCGGTTATGTTCATAATAGCTGTAGCTGGAAGGACTTATGCCCAAAGCTTGGGCGAATTTGCTTTTGCCTCTGCTGCCGGCGTATTCCTTGCGAAGCAGCTTGATCCGCTCAATTATCGCGTTTGCGACAAAATCTTCCATATTTTTTACCTATTTGCGAAATTATTCTTGCACATCTTCGCGTTTAGCATTAAATTGTAGCTAAATACCTTGTCAAAAACGCAATTTTAGACCCGAAGGCGAATTTTGTCAATCAAGTGGCTGAAAACAAATGGCAAAATCTAAAAAAATAAGGGCGGCAAAAGTAATTTCCGCCCAAAAAGGCGCGGAACCTCGGACTAAAGCGGCGGAATATGTGGGCTACCTTTTGGAGCTGCACAAACTGCAAGGAGTCTTGCTGAACCGCCTGGACAAGCAAGTCTGACCAGGATCAGCAGACCGTATCGGCGATTATCTCGCCTGAGATTGTTCTGCCGCGGGGATTTTTCATAATGCCGCGTTCGTGCTGTGGGCGTTTCGCCGATCGCGCAGAGATTTGCCAAGGTTAACCGCAGAGCATGCCGAGCCGTTCAGGTCCGGCAGGGCCGGCCCTGACGGGACCGCTAAGGTTTAAAATAAAGAGGGTTTTCTCTGCGACCTCTGCGGTCTCAGCGGTAAAGAAA
>JAFNGF010000317.1:0-2731 GCA_017885385.1 Planctomycetota bacterium | reverse complement strand
CTGCGGTCTCAGCGGTAAAGAAAAGCTATAAAACGTGCAGTGATTAGTTTGCTATGACGCGATTTGGTGGGCCAGAGACGAAGACAGACGTTGGACCATAGGGCCGAAAATGTACCTTTGACGGCATGTTTAGTGTGGGGCGGTGGACTCGATCTTGTGGATTTTGGGGGCGAGCTTTTGGCCGGCGTAGTGGAAGGATTTCATTAGCATAAAAAAGAAGATTGCAGCGGCTAATACCATCGCCACGGCGGCGAGCCAATGTCGAGGGCGAAATCTATTTAGCGAGCGGGCAAAAGCAATAAGGGCAAAGCTGGCGGCAAGGACGATAATGGCATCCCAACTGGCGCGCTGCCAATAGCTGCCGCCCAGATGTATCCACATTCCGAACTCGTCAAAGGTCAGCGCCATACCAATTCCATAAAGCACAGCCGCCCGTTGTAGCATTCGGCCGGTGGGTCGGGCCAGCACGAGATACCCGGCAACGGCTGAGAGCAGAAAAATGCCGTAGTTCAGATGGTGAACATGCGTACCGCCCAGATGTAGATAAAGGTCTGGAATAGTGCGTGACATAATCAAAAACACAATTATCCTGGCCGATATGAAAGTCAAAAGGAACGCCGCCAGGACGATGCGAGCCAAGTGGGTAACCGGTGCAGGCTGGACCGCGGTAGTTTTGCCGTTTTGGGCCATTGTGAGCTGTCCTCAAAGGATCGTTGCAAAACTGCGAAAAGTCGAAGACCACGCCGAAATAACTATCCAGCAATCTTGATTGTGTCAATGCTTGAGGAGAGGTTTTGTGGGGCGGATCTTGCCTGAACCAGATCGGTGCGTTGAGGATGCCGGCCAAGGTAAGCCACGCGCAGTACAGTTTTTGTTTTGACCGCAGTTCCAATCGTCGGTATTGTACAGCACTGACAGCGGCAAAAAGTGAAACTTTGCGGGTTCTGGAAAGGAGAATTTCAAGATGAATAGACGCAGTTTTTTGGCGGCAGGTCTGGCTGGAGTGACGGGCATAAATGCCGTCGCTGCTGCCAGCCAACCAAAAGGTCAAGGCGAACGAGACTACTTCGAGCTGAGACGATACCACTTGCTCAACCGGGCCAAGGCTGGCGTGTTTGAAAACTTCCTGCGTGACGTGGCAATCCCGGCGCTGAACCGGATAGGAATCCAGCCGGTCGGCGTCTTCAACGTGATGTATGGCCCCGATCAATCCACGCTTTACGTATTGCTGGTGCACAAGTCTTTAGAGTCCGTCGCCCAAGCATCGGCACGATTGCTCGCAGATGCTGAGTTCGCAAAGGCAGATTTGGTCAATGCTCCGTTAGCTGAGCCTGGATATGTGCGGTATGAGAGTTCGCTGATGGCAGCTTTCAAGGATATGCCCAGGCTTGAGGCGCCGCAGAAGAAGTCCCGGATATTCGAGCTTCGGACCTACGAGAGTCACAGCATTAAGGCGGCGAAGAAAAAGATCGAGATGTTCAACGAGGGCGGAGAGATAGCGATTTTTCGTAAGACGGGTCTGCAGGTGGTCTTTTTCGGCGAGACGCTGGTCGGATCCAATCAACCGAACCTGACGTATATGCTGGCTTTCGATGATCTGGCACATCGTGACAAGCAATGGAGCGTGTTCGGCTCAGATCCGGATTGGCAGAAGCTGCGGGTGGATCCGGCTTACAAAGACACGGTCTCGAACGTCACCGATATTATTCTGCGTCCGAGTTCGTATTCCCAGATCTGACTTGTACGAGATCACTATCAGGTTGGGCTTTATTTTCAGTTTGTTCGCCCGGTTTGAAAGGCAGCGGCCGGCCAAACTGGATAGCAATGCGGCGCAGGAAGTCGTTTACCTGATCGACCCGGCAGATGTGAGCGGAACGGGTGAAATTGGCCATGTCAAAAGAGTCGTCCTCGCCGTAGCGGGGCACGCTAAAGCGAGCGGTTATCTGCTGGCCGAGATAGGGACAGGTGTCGTCTGCCCGGCAGGTAAAAGAAGCACCTCTGCTGGAAAGGTCGACCATCTGGCCCTGGGCGAGCTCTCCGTTGAAGTCTTGGGCGAACCAGATAGGCCAGTGGTATCGCAGTCTCTGTTCTGTTCTTCGGTCGATGTTATTGTCCATACCTACAAATCGGCAGATTCCCAGAGCCACTTTACCAGGTACGGCCCCCCCAGAATGATTTTCCTTAAACTAAAACGCCGGACCTGATTGTATTATAGGTGACAAACGTTTGTCGCAAGATAGGAACCTCTGGACTATAGATGATAGAAGACAAGCTGCTTATATGGAAATTCAAGCGAGGCAGCAGTGACGCCCTGTGCCGCATTTACCAGAAGTACAAAGGTAGTCTGCTGAGACTGGCATCGGGTCTGTTGAACGATACGGCTGCCGCCGAAGATATTGTGCACGATTGCTTTGTGTCTTTTGCCCAATCTTCGCAGCGAATAAAGGTCAACGGCAATTTGAAAGGCTATCTGGCGGCTTCTGTCGCCAATCGTGCCCGCAATTGGAACCGGGCAGCGCAGCGACGGGCAACAGCCGGCCCAAATGAGACTGGACAAATTCTCTCGGGCACAAAAAGGCCCGAACAGTGGATTATTTACACCGAACAGTTCAGACAGCTCAATGAGGCGCTTGCCCAGCTTTCATACGAGCAGCGAGAGGCGATAACTCTGCACTTGCAGGGAGAAATGAAATTCAAGGCAATTGCCGAGCTGCAGGGCGATTCAATTAAC
>JAFNGF010000316.1 GCA_017885385.1 Planctomycetota bacterium | reverse complement strand
ATCCGTAGCCCGGGTGGATGGCCTCCACATCGGTAATTTCCGCCGTGCTTATGATGTGTGGGATGTTTAGATAGCTCTGAGCACACTGGGCCGGGCCTATGCAAACCGCCTCGTCTGCAAACTGCAAATATGGAGCGTCCTTATCCGCTTCGGAATAAACCGCCACCGCTTCAACGCCAAGCTCGTGACAGGCACGGATAATACGCAGCGCTATCTCACCACGGTTTGCTATCAGGATTCTGGAAAACATTCTTCAATTTACTATTTTGGTATTGACTATTTACTACTGCCTTTGGTTTGTGACCTGTGCTTCTCTTCAATAATCAATAGAAAATGTTCAATAGTCAATTGCTAGTCCGGTTTGACTGTGAAAAGGACCTGGCCGTATTCAACAGCCTGACCGTTAGTCACCAGTATCTCGACAACCGTGCCGCTGGTCTCGGCCTTTATCTCGTTCATTACCTTCATCGCTTCAACTACGCAGACCACTGTCTGCGGCTCAACGTGCGTGCCGATCTCAACGTAAGGCTGCGAATCGGGACTGGGCGTGGCATAAAACGTCCCCACGATAGGCGACTTTATCTCGAACAAGTTCTGCTGTTCCTGGGGTTTGGCAGCCGGCATCTGAATCATCCCTCGTCCGCCAGGTGTAGGCCCATATTCCGGCTGAGGCACTGCGGCTGCCGGGGCGGGCGGTTGAGCCGGGCAGCGCTTAAGAAAAATCTTGTCGTCGCCATGCTTTATTTCAAGCTCAACCAGCTCGTTTTGTTCCATAATATCAACGAGCTTTTTTATTTTATCCAGATCGCTATTTTCCATCTCGGCCATGACTGCATAAGTATAACCGCAAGGCACATCTATGCAAGTAATTTCTCGAAAGTCCCCACCGGCGCAGCCCAAAAAATTGAGTGATCAACCCACAGCAAAGATTTAATGAGGCTGAGTTTCAGTAAATGGCTTATTCCCCGCTCGAGATAGTGACAAGATGCGCAGCGATGAAATGTGATTTTTGCCCGTCCCCCGCGAATGTCGCAGTTTATGGTTGACCGGCAAAACCAGGGCGTTTAGGGCAGGCAATCTGCGCAATACAAATTGTTGGCGCAACTCTGCTTGACCGTCGCCGAGCGACTCGACTGAGCTCGCCAAGGTCCGGCGACGGCTAAACGTTGATAAGAACCTCAAAAAACTTGCCTGCTTATTCGGTTGTTAGCCGCCAAACTTTTCGTATACGCGTGTGGCCTCAGCTTCTTCAACCGCACGAACGAGATTGTCAGAAGTCATGGTGACTTTGAAGCGGACCTCGCCAGCTTTTACGCCTGTGACCACTACCCGCCAAGTGGCGCTAGCTTTCGGCGGAAGACTCTGTAGCGGCACAAAAGTCACTGTGTTGCCGACTCTCGAGCCGGAAGTTGCACCGACCGCGGAAACGTACTGGAGCTTGTCTTCCAGGTCACAAACAATACGGATGTTGGTGTCAGCCGCTGTGCCTTCGTTCGACGTGGTGATCACGTAGGTAGTGCCAGCGCCTACCTCGACCGGGTCCTCGACGTCAACGACCTCCAGCCGTACCGCCGGTATCCCGGAAATCGAGGTTTCCACCGAAGCAGTCACACCGTCGGCACAGTATGCCGTAGCGGTTGCCGTATTCATCACAGCGGCTGGTTCTATCGGCGTGTAGGACAGACGCATCTGCTTGGAATCGTCCGGAGCAAGTGTGCCCAGCTCCCACACAACCTTCGAGCCGGACAGTCTGGCGCTGGCAGTAGCCTCTACGGAGGTTGCTCCGAACGGAATGGTATGCTCCACCACGGTATCTCTGGCGGCACCATCACCTTTGTTCGTAACCACGATTTCATAGGTCACCGACTTGCCCAGGTACTGCCGCTTGGGGCCGGTATTCACAATCGTCAGCTTCGGCTGGCGAACAGTGGTTACAATCGCCGCTGATTCGGACCTCAAACCCGAGGCCGACCCAGCCAGAGCCTTGTTGACGTACACCCCGGTCTTGGTAGCACGCACCCGGGTCGAGAACTGCCTGGCTTGACCTGTCGGCAGAATGCCGGCGTCAAATATGACCTCCTTCTTGCCGTCAAGCGTCTCCAACCCCACCGGAAGCACGTACACGATTTTTACATTCCGCGCCGTACCGCTGCCGGTGTTGGACACGTTAAACTCCAGCGCAATCGGGTCACACAGCAACACCTCAGCCGGCGCGCTGACGGTCAACTCCAGCTTAGGCTGAACAACTTCCACGTCAGCATAGGATCGGCTGAGCTGTGTAACGGTAGTACAATGTCTGAGCGACTCTTTGTCGGTAGCCGAGCCCGTGACATCAATCTGCTTGCTGGCTTTGGGCCCAAGCGAGTCTACAGTCCATATAAGCTTGTTAGCCTCTTTTCGGGCTGTCGGATAGGCGCTGGCAAACCTAAAGTTACTTGGAAGGTCCTCGCTGATGATAACGTCGTTCAGCGCCAAGTGCGTCAGATTCGTCACCTTGATAGTGTAAGTAAACTGCCTGTCTATCTGGACTTCCTTGGGCATGACCTTGTCCACCTGAATGGTAGCGTAGTCTGAAGACGGATAAACCATCGAGACGACGTGTGCCCCGGATTCGCCCATCGCTACCAGCTCCGGCTCGAGGCCCACAGGCGCCAATTCCACCGGAGTCACCGCTATACGCCCGAGGTCTCTGTGCCAGAGAAACGTCTGCGGCGTTTTAGCTGCAACAGCTTGCGTCCTTTCGGCTGCGATCGGCCTTTCGCCGTTGTAGCAGCCGGATAGAGCAATAAGCGTTAGTAAGAATGAGATAGTCAGTAGCCTTTTCATTTTCATTGCACCTCTCCTTTCGTATCTTGGAACTGATTTAGAGCAGATTCAGAGTCCCCTGCCTGCTGAGCTTTGCCTATCACAAGGCTCTTCAGGGGTTTAAGCCAACCTACGTTGAACACCCTCCTTTTCACCATTATAGCGCATTAAAGTAAGACTCAGCCCTTTGCTGACCACATATCCTACAACCAATTATCGTCTGCGCGGCAACCCCAGTAGACCAGCCCCTGAACCTTTCATAGACTAATATACGGCTGCTGCACAGCCATAGAGACAGAGGCTGTCTGCACCATCCTGAAGTCCCGACTCTAATTACTTATTTATACCACATTCCCTATGTTCACGTCAATAGTAATATCTTGATGAATTGGGAAATTTTCTCACGAGTCGGCACAAAGGACAGGTATCATACCCGTCTCAAAGCCGTTGCAGACGTTTGATAGCGCTTAGATGTCTTCGCAGACAATTCTGCCGAGGGGCCTCTTTTACGCTGGAACCGCCGGTGAAAAATGTCACATCCATTGTCCGATAAAATCACAATTTCTGCCTTGAGCGAGCTGCCCAGGAAAGCACTTAAGCACTTAGGGCTTTGATATTCGCTATCCTTTGTTTTTTTGTAATCGTTCACAGCGATAAATCAGCGTTTTTATGTCATTGCGAGGCCGTTAGGCCAAAGCAATCCTAAGGTCTCGTAGTGCTGACTCGTCCTTCGCAGCGAAGCGCTGCTTCGCAGAGTAGGAGATTGCCGCGCTCGGCTCTGCCTCGCTCGCAATGACGAAAAATGGCCAAATTGGACATGTTACCCTGCGAACGGTTACGCATTTTTTTAGGGTTGGGGGCCGAACCATCGTGTGACACGAGGGGGTCAAAAGCCGTCTCGGCTATGCTTGGAAGAATAGTCTTGATTGAATGGTGCGGAGCACTATCGGCAGTCTTGCGCCGGTCAAGCCCAACAGGCTCAGCTAAAGTATTTCCAGACCCACCATTGTAATATCATCTATTTCGGACGGAGCCAGCTTTTGGGTCTGGGCAAGGGTATTGAATTGTTCCATCATCTCAACGACCGGCAAGTCCTTGATCCTGCAAAACTCTTCGGCGAAATGAAAGCCCGCCACGCCGTCGAAGCTGCCGACAAGGGGCTCCACTCCATCGGAGTACAGCAGCAATTTATCGCCGCGCTCGAGCTGGATGGTGCCCTGCATATAGTCGGCCTGCTCAAAGACTCCCAGCAGAGAACCTCGAATCTCCAGTTGCTGGGGTTGCTGCTTGGGCCTTATGAGGATTGGATAGGGATGTCCGGCACGGGCGTAGGTCATTTGAAGGGTCTTTATATTCAGCAGACAGTAGCAACATGTGGCGAACTGGTAGCCGGACAATTTCTGCCCGGCCATCCGCAAGTTCAGATTTTTCATAACCTCTGCCGGCGAGAATATGCGGTAGTTTTTCCCAAGTGTCTCACGCATAACCAGGGCCTGTTTTACAAAGATAGTCAGAAGGGCTGCCGGCATTGCATGACCGACGGCATCTGCTATGTAGAAGCCTATGTGCTGCTCGTCAAGCCGGGCAATATCGTAAATATCGCCTGAGACCCACTCTGCGGGAAGGAAGATTGTGGCCCACTGAACCTCATCGCAATTCGGCAGTTGAGTAGGCAGGAAGTCGCGCTGCACGAGTCCGGCCATGCGAAGCTGCTCGGCCAGACTGTCGACCAATGCTACAGTCATCTGAAGTTGCTCCCCAAGTTTGCTTTGACAGATTTTTTTGATCTTATTTGCCGGAACCGCGGGCTTTACCCGGAGGCCGGAGTTTCCGGAGCTTCTCTTACGGTATGCCAGATTGAGGCTGATCCTGACCCACAGGTCATCAATGGAAACCGACTCCACGGAAACCGACTCCACGGTGCCGGCCATGGAGAAGCTGCTCTTTGCGGGCGCCAAAGAGAAGCTCTTTATGGGGATTTCAATGCGACCGGTCAGCAGAATCACGCCTATGTTCTCCATCTCCAGCGACTCGATTATCTGAGCAAGGCTTTGTTGCTGCGATATATCCGGCTCCTGTGCGTCTATAATCACAGTACCGATCAGATCAACCCGGTTGCGCACATCAGCGAATTTGTCTATTGGCAGAACCACAAAAGAGAGCTTGTTCTGCTTCAAGAGCCGCCTTATCTCAGCAGGCATCTGACCTTTGTTGGTAAGGTACAAAACATCGGTGAAGCTCTTTGGCACCTCAACAGTACTTAGTAAGTCTGCTTCTACCATTTCACTTGCCTTTTTATCGCATTATAGGACGGCAGCCGGGTATTTATTCTTCTGATGCCCGTATGCTATTTTCGGCTGGTTAGGGGAGGCACTTTGTTGTTTTTTGTTTTTTCTGCTGTAAACCGCCGCAGCAGCATCCGCCTACGCATTATCCAAGCGTAGACCGTGGCTCTCTGCCAAGGCGGGTAAAGGACAAGTTCAGCCGTATATTGGCGGCAAACCGACAGAAAGGTGCCGGACACAGAAGCTAACCTTGGCCGGCGAAGATTGCTGAGCCGATGCGGAGAATCGTTGCCCCCTCCTCGACAGCAATTTCGTAGTCGGCGCTCATACCCATGCTCAGCTCGGTAAATTGAGGGCCAACTATTTTTTCGCCGCGCATCTCAATAAATAGCTCCCGTGCCCTGACAAAACAAGTGCGAACGACATCCTTATTAAGCGTCAACGGTGCCATCGTCATAAGTCCGACCAGCCGCAGATTAGACAAGGTTTCCATCTGCTCAGCCAAATGCGTTGCCGCTCCTACCGGAACGCCGTATTTTTGCGGCTCGTTGGAAGTGTTTATCTGTAAGAGCACTTTGGGGCGTAGATTCAGCTTGGCCCCTGCAGCGTTTATCTCTTCAGCCAGGCGAAGTGTATCAACCGAATGTGTCAGACAAGCTATGGGTAAGACCTGACGGACCTTGTTGCGCTGCAAATGGCCGATCATGTGCCAGCGGACGTTTTCCGCCGGTTTGGCGCCGCCGTCCCGCTTTTCCAGAAATTCAGCCACTTCAGCCGAGACTTTCTTCAGCTGCTGAACGCGGTTTTCACCGAGGTCGGTAAGACCCAGTTGAATAACTTCCTTTATGGCATCGAGCGCAGCAGACTTGGTAACTACTACAAGCTCTATCTCTTTGGGGTCTCTGCCGACACGGGCACAAGCAGACTCAATTGTATCTTGCACCCGTTTTATTCTTTGCGAAATCTCAATCATGAAATAAAGCTGCAGAATAAGGCCGCGAAAAATGCCGCCAAAAACCTGAGACGCATTCAAGAACCGTTAGTGTATGGTAGTTTCCGCCGGCATACAAGAGATTAAGCCAAAATTTTGCTCTATTTCTCGACCGGCGGCGTACATCCTCCTTGGCGCGGTGAGGGATGCGGGACGACGAGGGACAGCGAACGAGTCCCGGCCTTCTGTGGGCTGCCGGGCGTTTAGCAGTCGCTGGCACGGCAACTACCAAAATTCCTCTTTATCATCAAAAAACGCCGAAGACGCAGGATATCACGCAGACACCCGTGGCATACGCCGATAACCACAAGTATCACAGTCACCTGGCATTACCAGCCGTCCCTGGACGGCCCGCCCGCCTGGCCAAACCAAAAAAGCGATTTTTGACTTGCATTTCGCGGGCGTAGCTTGTATACTATTTCTTTAGTATGGGTAAAATGGAGGAAGTCCTGAAAAACTGCTTATTTTTCTGATTTTTGTTTGACAAGCTTTTCTCGAAGGATTATTTCTTCGGGGTGTTGTTAAATCTGGCGATGAAGAACTGTCGCCAGCAATCTCTTGAACCTCGGCGAGGCAGTGTGGTCCACCGGTCTCCCCCCCAGCCGGTCCCACCACCTCGCCATTTTTATGCGCAGTCG
>JAFNGF010000315.1 GCA_017885385.1 Planctomycetota bacterium | reverse complement strand
GTCGGAGATCAAAACCGATTCGTACGGCAAAATTCCGGCTGCCTCCATCAGCGCAGAATCTATCGCTATGCTGCCGACATAGTGGAGCTTTGCCTCAGTAACCGTCGCCCGATGTAACTTACCTTTTAACAGCTTTACGAACATCATTCAATTACTCGCAGGTTATACTGTCGCTTATGCTATTTCTGCCTCATCCATTAACCGTTTCCATAATGGCTCAATATCTAACTTCTTTACCCAATGTTCGAGATAATCCATGTCTAATTTCCCATACTGCACTTCGTAGACTCTTAGAGCATCGGTAAATTGTTTTTCGCTTCCGCCGCAGAGTTTTGCCCATCTCAATTTGGCTAAGATTGTATCCTCCGGGCTTGAAACCTGTATTTTAATCCCCATAAACTCTTCGGTAATCCTGCGCGAAAAACGCGACCGGTCGAAAGCTTCATCGGTCAATATCCAAAAGTCGACTTTGTCCCCTGTTTCTAAATCGATCAGGTTGAACATGCTCTGCCTGCCAATTGCATCGAGAATGCTATGCTCATCTAAATAAAAATCACGTGACGGGAAAGCTTCTGCCAAGTCGTGAGCTTTCGATCTCTGGACGGCGATAACCATGTCTATGTCATGGGTAGACCTTGGCTGCCCTTGCAGACTTGAGGCAACGGAACCTGTTATCATATATTGGATTCCAGCACTCTCAAGGGTTTGAATGACCCTTTTTAATAATTCCGATTGTGACATCTTTCGAGACGTTCTAACAGTATTTTTTTGAATTCTCCAGCAGGAAGATTTGGGAACCTTCTATGTAATCCGTGGATAAAAAGTTGATTGGCAAATTCAGATAGCTCAAATGCTTTAAGCAACCTTTTTTCGGGCGACATTCGGCGAAGCACCTGAATGTATATTTTATGATTTGCGTGTCCCTTAACGTTCATAAGATAGCTGTCATTATACGCTACTTTTTCTTTGCATCCATCAATATATTGTCGATTAGCCGGGCGGGGCCCAGTCTGACTGCAACTGCTGCCAGGACTTTGCCGGCAATCCGGTCCACGCTTTGAAGCGTCTCAGCATCAACAATACTTACGTATTCTATTTTTATGGCCGGCACCTGGCTTAAAATCTTGCGCATTTCAGCGATTATTTTTCCCGTGTCAGTAATCCCTGCATCAATCATCTGCCGGCACTTTTGAAGAGATTTATAGATATAGGCGGCATCTTTTCTCCGGCTTGGGCTTAGATACTGATTTCTGCTGCTCATTGCTAAGCCGTCCGGCTCACGGACTGTCGGACAGACAACGATCTCCAAAGGCATATTCAGATCGGCGACCATTCGCTTGATGACCACCGCCTGCTGGGCGTCCTTCTGACCAAAAAACGCTGCGTCCGGCTGAACGATATTGAACAGCTTTGCGCAGACCGTAGCGACGCCGCGAAAATGTCCGGGGCGAAATTGACCGCACAGAGGCTCAGTCAGTTTTTCAACCGTCACCCAGGTAAAATTTTCGCCCGGATACATTTCCGCCGGCGTGGGGGCGAAAACCAAATCAACGCCCTGCTCTCGGCAAATTTCCAGATCGTGCTCGATGGGACGTGGATATTTCTCGAAATCTTCGCCCACACCAAACTGCGTGGGATTGACGAAAATGCTGACAACGACAAAGTTTGCGTGCTGCTTGGCTGCTTCAATCAGTGAAACATGCCCGATATGCAGTGCGCCCATAGTAGGAACAAAACCAATTCTCTTGCCCTGGCCGCGGGCGGTTTTCACCAGCGCTCTAACCGACTCAGTTGTCTTTGCCACTTCCATTTGCGCCTTTTTCCTCCTAGCGCCGAGTTCGCAGAGAGTGCTGAGCTTAATCTCAATTCTTGCTCTGCGCGCTCGGCGGCCTCTGCGGTCAATTCTGTACCGCGACGTAATGCCTTACTTGACTCGCCAGGTGCTCAATATCGGCGTCTCGCGTAGCATCGAACCGCGACATTGACAGGCGAATAACCGGGCACACCTTCCACTCGGCAAAAAGCTGCTCATAATCGCAACTGAGCGCCTGCAAAAATTCTGGTGCAATGTTTTGTTCGTAAGGACGGTTTCGTCGGCGGATGCGCTGCAGACACCTCTTTATGGAATCGCACAGATATACCACCAGAACCGGCGGCGTCACCGCGGCAGTAAACGGCTTGTGAATCTGCTCGTACAAAGCCAATTGCCGAGCGTTGAGCAGCCGACCGGCATATATCCGCTCCTGATTAAAAATGTAATCGCTTACGGCAATTTGTCCTTGCCGCAGAGTTCTGTGGTTTAGCTGCTCGGCCCTACTGGTCAGAAAGTAAAGCTGGCAGTCCAGCGCCAGCTCTTTTTTGCCGGCATAAACTTCGGGTAGAAAAGGATTAGTATCATAAGGCTCCAGCAGCAATTTGCAATCCAGCCGCTCCGACAGGCTTTTTGCCAGAGTCGTTTTGCCGACGCCGATAACGCCGGCAACGCTGATCACCTGCGGGACATTCGGGTTAAGAGCAAAGTCCGAGTCGTTCAGTCGCGCCGCCAATTCGCTGACCCGTACTTTTATTGTAGGGTGCAGCAAATCAGGATTCAACTGGCACAGGCCCTTGAGCACGAACGATCGCAGGTGCATCTGCGGGTGCGGGATAGTTAAGTATGGCAGGTTTACGACCTCGGCCCCAAATAATAATAGGTCCAGATCGATTGTCCTGGGCAGCCATTTGCCGTGCCGTTCTCTGCCCAGCCGTTCTTCCGCCTCGACCAGCGCTTTGTATAAATCCTCCGCGCCGAGCGTGGTTTTCAATTCAGCNNAATTTGGGCTGGTCAAAGTGGCCAAGCGGCGGCGTCTCAATCAAGTCACTGACGCCTGACACTTTGATCTGTCCGACGTCTGCGAGCAGCTTGAGCGCACGCCTGATAGAGGCTTCTCGGTCGCCTAAATTGCTGCCCAATCCGATATATGCCGTCGTTGGCCTTGTCATAAGACAAACCTGCGGTAAAACTGCAGGCTAAATAGGGTTCATAATCGGCAGTTATAGATTATTTGCGATCCGCTGCAGTGCTTCTTTAACGTCCACCGGCCTGGCAAAAGTTGTTAGCCGCAGGTATCCTTCGCCTGCCGGTCCGAACCCGACGCCCGGCGTGCCGACTACGTTGGCCTCAGTCAGCAGCCGGTCAAAAAATTCCCACGAGCCTAAATCATCCGGCGTCTTCAGCCAGATATACGGTGCATTTACGCCGCCATAAACCTCGTAGCCCAGCTTGGCAAGTGACTCGCGGATTAAAGCTGCGTTATTCATATAGATGTCGATAATCTTACGGACTTGCTTTTTGCCTTGTGGCGTGTAGATAGCCGCGGCGCCGGCCTGGGAAATATACGAAGCGCCGTTGAACTTAGTGCAGTGCCGGCGGTTCCACAAGGGATTGACTTCCACCCCCCTGCCTTCGCCGGTGTAGGCCTTGAGCTGCTTTGGCACAACGGTAAAAGCGCAGCGGACGCCCGTAAAGCCGGCAGTCTTGGAAAAACTGCGGAATTCGATTGCCACATCTTTTGCGCCATCAATCTCGTAAATTGAGTGCGGAATGTCCGGGTCAGTAATGAACGCCTCGTAGGCAGCGTCAAACAGAATTACCGCCCTATTATCGCGAGCAAACGCGACCCATTTAGCCAGGGTTTCTTTTGTAGCCACAGCGCCTGTCGGGTTGTTGGGANNATACCGGATATACCGGGTCGGTTACAGCAACGACATTATCTAGGCCGAATATCTCTTGTATATTACCTGTGTCGCACTTAGCGCCATCGCTGATAAAGACTTCGCTCGGCTCCAAGTCCACGCCGCGGGCGTTGAAGTCGTTTTCTATTATGGCGTTGATTAAGAAATCGTAGCCCTGTTCCGGGCCGTAGCCGTGGAAGGTTTTTGCCTGGGCCATTTCGCCAACTGCTTTTTTCATCGCGGAGATTACAGCCGGCGCCAGAGGCTGTGTGACGTCGCCGATTCCCAGGCTTATTATTCTCGCATTGGGATTCTTCGCCTGATATGCACGGACTCGCCTGCCGACTTCCGGGAACAGATAGCCTGCCTGCAATTTCAAAAAATTCTCATTAACCTTTATCATACTCGAGCCTCGATACTTGTCATCCTGACACTTTTTTTGTCATCCTGAGCCCTTCGCTTCGCTCAAGGGTAAACTCCGCGAAGGATCTGGCCTGAGCAAAAGAGATTCTTCGGCTGCGCCTCAGAATGACGGTTATAACAGTCAATCGTCAACCAGCCGTCGGATAGAGGATTCTATTGACTTGCACGTCTTGCGTCAAGGCCGCGTTTAGCGTCGCCGCTCTGGCAACGGTGATGATGAAAAACGGTATGGATACGAAGATTTAGGCTGTTGTACTTCAGAATGTCTATCCACGCGCTACCCAATAATGCCAATCACCTACGGCTTCTTGGGTTTCCTCATCGAGATCAATTGGTTGCAACTGGGCCAGCGGGACCCCAAAGGTGCGGTCCTGCCATTGGACTTCAACGAACATCTCGTGCATGCACTCCTCTTCGGGTGCCATTTGTACGACGGTAACCCGCTCCTTCTTTCGCAGAGGTGAGATGTTCCGGACTTGGATACAGTGGCCTTGAAACGGAAATTGTATTTTGTCTTCAAGGTAGTAATACCAGCCCATTGCCTGCTCTTCCGGGCCGCAAGCATTCACAATGGCTTCCATTTCAATGCGGTGTTCTCGTGCCTTGTTTTCTCTGACTCGGTCCATGCCCTACCGTTCCCCTTCGGTTCTGAGTGTCAACAGATAGCCCGTATGGGGGCGTCATGTGCACCGACTAATTACAACCTGTTGTAAGCTTTGAACTTTTTTACGACCCCTGGTCGGGTGAAGAATATCAGCCCAACCAGAGGATAGGCAATCGCGCCGAGAATCCCAAAAACTGCACTTATTACCATGAATGATGTCATGATTGTCCGTGCTGCTTCTGAATTTGGAACATTCGTCAACGCAGGCATTTTAGAGAACATGTGAACCACACTTATGAGTCCCGCGACCGGCTTGTATATGACCGCAATGGCGCAATATACCAGAAAACCTTTCCGCGCTGACATGGTGGCCCTGAGCAGGCTAATGCCATTGATCAACAAAAACAGCGACAGTCCGAAGCCAATGAATAGCATAGGCAATTGGATATACGGAGGCAATTGAATTTGTCGCTGCGTTTCGCTCATTGCGCGCCCGATTAGGATGATTAAACCCATCAGCAATCCCAGCAATCCCCACGATCCGAAAATGATATTCAGGATTCCGAAGACCATGGCAGATTTTGGCTTTTCCTCCGAGGCGCGCAATTGGCCAGGATACATTTCGGATTCCGATCTCTCATCGTATTCATTCGGACTCATCATCATTACTCCATAAAG
>JAFNGF010000314.1:6530-8273 GCA_017885385.1 Planctomycetota bacterium | reverse complement strand
TTCGACCAGGCTCAGGGCAGGCTCTCGGCACCGTGGGGGGAGGCCTGGCTGAAGCTGAAGTAATTGATATGGCCAAAGGCATTTTGCCGAAACCGGAAAACCGGGTTCTTAGATTCAGTTTTGATGCCCGCACGGGCAGTGATAGAGGAATATGCGGAGGGTCGATGGAAGTTCTTGTCGAAATCTTCGATCAAAAAGCTCTGCCGTTATTTGAAGACCTTTTGGCTGCTATCGAAAACGGGCAAAAAGGGGCACTTATCTCAATCATTTCGCCCAAAAGAGCACCAAAAAAAGTCTTCCTGAGAGAGCAGCAGGTTGACGCGCCGGCTAATCTTGATTTACCGCCCGAAGCTGTTGTATCCATTAGAAGCGTAATGGACACAGAACTACCTGAAAGGAGAACACTGCAAGGCGGGGTGGAAATATTTATCGAGCCTGTTTCGGAAGAACCGATGGTTTTTATTTTCGGCGCCGGACACCTATCATACCATATCTGCCGGCTTGCAAAATCGGTAAATTTTCGAGTTACTGTGTGCGACGACCGGGCGGAATTTGCCAACCAAGGCAGATTCCCGGATGCAGACAGCATCGTTGTTGAGAGTTTTGAAACCGTCTTCGACAGAATTGACGTCACTAAAAATTCCTATATTGTTATTGTCACCAGGGGTCACGAATCAGACCAGACGGTCCTCGAAAAAGCCGTCAAGACCGATGCGAAATATGTCGGTATGATCGGCAGCAAGAGGAAAACACTGACTATCCTGAAAAGACTCCAGGAAAAAGGGATACCGAGGGAAACGCTGCGAAGGGTCTATTCTCCCATCGGCATTTCAATAGGCGCGGTCACCCCACAGGAAATCGCCCTGAGCATAGTATGCGAGCTGACTAAGATACGAAGGCTCGGAGCTGCATCTGCCAGTGATCACATGAAAATAGGTTTCTCCAAAAGCCTGGGGGAAGAAAAGTTATGATAAATGCCGTAGTCCTGGCAGCCGGTGCGTCAAAGAGAATGGGCAAGCCAAAGCCCCTGCTGAGATTCAGGGACTCGCCTTCGCGTAGCGCTTCGGCGGAGCGAGGTAGAACATTCTTAGAACAGATTGTCGCTGTACTGCGATTATCTGACGCCGACAGAATTACCGTAGTTCTGGGAGCAGAAGCCGAAGCCATAAGAAAAACAGTCGATCTATCTGGTGTTAACATTGTCATAAATAAAGACTACCAGAAAGGGCAGTTGTCGTCTCTTATCGCGGCGATAAAAACTACCCCGCCGCAAACACAGGCGATACTTGTCTGCTTGGCGGACATGCCCTTTATTACCGCCGAGGTAGTGAATGAGATTATTGGCAAATTCAAAGAAACGGATGCCCCAATCATAGTTCCCGTTTTTGACAACAAAAGAGGCCATCCCCCGCTGTTCGCAAGGGCCGTGTTCGATGAATTGCTCAGCGCCCCGGCAGAACAGGGCGCCAGATTCGTCCTGTGCTCAAACGAGCAGCGGATACTCGAGCTGCAAACATCCGAGAGTGGGATACTGATTCGTATTGATACCCCTGATGATTACAGACTGCACTTTGGAGCTGAGCCGACGCTCTAAAGACCAAATCCACAGATGAACACAGATTTACACGGCTCGAATAGGCGAAGAATAGAAATCGGCGTAATCCACGAAATCTGTGATTGATTGCGGCATCATCGTTCAGTACACTATTCCCACTCTGTTGAACTTTATTGACGTAATCGTCC
>JAFNGF010000314.1:0-6437 GCA_017885385.1 Planctomycetota bacterium | reverse complement strand
AAAGTCGTAAATCTGTCACTCCTGCCCCCGCTTTCGCGGGGGTAAACTCGTCCCTGCGCAAGCAAGAAGAGATCGAATTAACCGCAGAGCGAATCAGAGCCGGAAGCGTCGGCGACCGGCAAACCCCAAGACGACGGAGAGCACAACACCGAGAACCGAAGGCGGTGCGCTGGCGCCGCCGATAAGAGCGCCCGTTTGGGCGTCAGTTGCGCAGCCGGCAACAAAAATCGAGCCGAAACTCAAAAACGCTGCCATTGAGATTATTATTAAACGCTTGGCCATTTCATGTCTCCACTTTCAATAGGATCCCGCTCCGCTCGTCAAGGCGGCTCGTCAGGGCGGAGGCCCCTGCCGGAGCACGAAGGCTCTTGCCGGAGCACGAAGGCTCTTGCCCGAGCACGAAGGCTCTTGCCCGAGCACAAAGGCTCTCCCCGGAGCACGGCGGGAACCCAGGGGATTATTTTACATCGGCAGTCTGCTATCAACGCTTGATACGCGTGAAAGACCACGCTGTGCAGGAACCCAAATCGCACATTTTTCCCGTTTGAATACGGTTCCGAGATAATAACTTGTTGACAACACGTGCGTAAACTTGTACAGAAACTGCGAGCTTACGCCGCTCAGATGGAATTAAAGACAAGTGTTTGCCGGGGATGGTTACCCCTGCCATCAGCTTCTACTTGCTGATGCGTGGAAATGCTTGCCTGCGGTGAGGAAAAGATTTGATGCACTGCGATCTATCGACACAGGACAGCGTGCCCGCCTCCGGCGGAAATCTTGAATTTCAAATTTCAAATCTCAAATCTTCTCGCGGCTGCCCCGCGGCCAGCGCAGCGAGCTGGGCACGGAAACTTATTCCGGTTATTGTTATCTCTTTGGCGGTGAAGTGTCTGCTTGCTCGGTATTTCCCTTTTGTCGGGGATGAGGCGTATTTTACCCTCTGGGGAAAACATATCAGTGCCGGATACTACGACCATCCTCCGATGATAGGTTGGCTGCTGCATCTGCTGTTGTATGTCGGTGACTCTGTGCTGTTGCTGCGATTGTTGCCCATAGCATTTAGCACTGCCGTTGGTGTTGGACTGTATGTGCTGCTGAAGCCGTATGATGAGCGCAAGGCGTACCTTGTTTTCCTGTTGTTTATGGTCTCCCCTATGAACACCGCTTTCTTTCTCGTTGCACCCGATGACCCTCTGCTGCTGTTTTCTTTCCTGTCGGTCTTTTTCCTTTTCGAAGCGCAAAGCAGAGGGAACTCCATATACTATTTTCTTTCGGGCGTTTTTTGGGGTCTGGCTTTTCTTTCCAAGTATTTTGCGGTGCTGCTGGCTTTTTCCTACTTGGTCTATTTCCTGTCGCTCCGGAAGTCTGCCCGAAGGATCAAAGGGGTCATTTTGTTCGCTCTGGGCGCGATCCCATTTGTAGCACAGAACGCTTTCTGGAACTACCAAAATGGCTGGCCAAATATCATGCACAACTGGTTCAATAGATTCGGGTCTAATCCGAATCCAGCCGCCAACCTCTTATGCTTAGGCCTTTCTCTGCTCTATCTAATGACGCCACCCGTCGTGTACTTTTTGCTCAAGAATAGAGCTCGCATCCTACACGCTGTCTGGAAAGAGAATCCCTCGACGGAGTTTACCCCGAGCGCAGCCGAGGGGCTCGGGACAGGCTTCAGGATCTTCGCGCTGGCTGCTCTGGTTCCTTTGTGCGTCTTTGTTATAGTCTCACTCAAGAAATTTGTGGGGCCCCACTGGTATTGGTCTTTTCTGCCCTGTGCCTTCGTTGCTGCCGGCTTGACCCTCGACGCAAATCAAATCGTCAAAAGCATCAAGTTTTCTTGCGTTTTCTCGCTGATACAAACCTGTCTTTTGCTTGCATTTCCTTTGACGCCGCTGGAAAGCTTGAAGGGGCTGGTCAGCGAGGGCGATCGGGCTTCGCTTATCTTCTACATACACCCACAGAAGGTGGTCCGCTTACTTGAACAATATGGAGGCGACTTTGTCTTTGCGACCAGGAGCTATTCGGCATCTGCCCTTCTGGAGTATCATTTGGCTCGGCGTAGGGGCTTCGCCGGAGCGGGCTGTGGGGAGCCGGTGATTGTATTTGGAAATGGTTCACGTCACGCTCGACAGGATGACATCCGAACGGATTTTAAAAAACTCGATGGGAAAAACCTGCTGATCTTGGAAATAGGTAAGGCAGAGGAAAGTCGCTACAGCACTTGTTTTGAAAAGGTGCAGATAAAGCCGCTCTGCTTTCGCAGAGGCACGCTTGCCCCCGCGCAGGCGGGGGTCGAAGGGTCCTTATTTCTCGTGCTGGGATATGATTTCAGATACCAAGAGTATCGGCAGATGTATTTGCGCGGCATCGTGAGCAGGTTCTACCAAATCCCTGCATGGCTGCCTCATGCAAACAACTTCTTTCGTGAGAAGTACAATCTTTAAACGAACCAGGAGTTCCACATGGGCCAGTGTTACAAGCCGGAATTAACGCGGCGAACTCTTCTCAAAAGTGCTGCAGTACTGCCGGCAACGATTCTGTTTGCTCGCGACATCAGCCGTTCCGACCACGAGGCGAAACGAAAGCCCCACATCCTTTATCTAATGACCGACCAGCATCGGGCTGACTGTCTGGGATGTGCCGGCAACAAAGTCATCAGAACACCCTATTTGGATTCCATAGCAGAGCAAGGCGTTATTTTTTCCAGCGCCTATTCTTCCACGCCAAGCTGTACGCCCGCGCGCAGCGCGATCCTGACGGGACTGTCACCGTGGCATCACGGCATGCTGGGGTACGGCCGCATAGCAGACGAGTATCCGTTTGAATTGCCTCAAGCCCTTCGCAATACGGGCTACTATTTGTTTGGCATCGGCAAGATGCACTGGTACCCGCAAAAAAAACTTCGCGGCTATCACGGTACGCTCGTCGACGAGTCGGGCCGGGCGGAAACACCAGGTTTTGTCAGCGACTACCGCCTTTGGTTCAAACAACAGGCGCCCGACCTGGACCCTGATGCGACAGGGATAGGCTGGAACGACTATCGAGCAAAGCCGTATGCTCTTGCCGAACAACTGCATCCGACCAGGTGGACAGCGGATAGAGCGGTTGATTTTATCGAGGAATATGACCGCCCCGAGCCTTTTCTGCTAAAGGTTTCTTTTGCCCGGCCGCACAGCCCTTATGACCCGCCGCAACGATTTATGGACATGTACAACGAAGATGACATGCCCGCTCCCTGCGTTGGAGACTGGGCGGCTCGATACGCCCCGCATGAAGACCCGCCAAATCCCAGTCTTTGGCACGGCGATTTAGGCATTCAGCAAGCCAAGAAATCCCGCCAGGGTTATTACGCCTCGATCACCTTCATTGATGAGCAAATCGGTCGAATTCTCGCCGCACTTAGAAAGCAAGGCATGTATGATAATACACTGATCATCTTTTTCTCCGATCACGGTGATATGCTCGCAGATCATCACCTATGGCGAAAGACTTATCCCTACGAAGGTTCTGCCAAGATTCCCATGCTGCTGCGATGGCCCAAAGACATGGGCATGGACCGTCAGCGCGGCAAGACCTTGCCTCAGCCTGTCGAACTGCGAGATGTATTGCCAACGTTACTCGATGCAGCGGCAGCGCCTATTCCGAATCATCTTGACGGTAGGAGCATGTTGGAGCTGGTTCGCGGAAACACGAGGCGCTGGCGGCCATTTATTGACCTGGAACACTCGATGTGCTACAGCGAGGACCATTGGAGCGCACTTACCAACGGTAAGTTCAAATATATCTACTACGCGTACGATGGAAGAGAACAGCTCTTCAATTTGACAAATGATCCGCGTGAGCCCAGCCCCTCGAAGGGGCTGGGTGAGCTGCACGATTTGGCGGGCGAATCAAGCTGCCGGGACGTGCTGCTTCAATGGCGGCAACATCTGATAGAACATCTCTCGGAGCGCGGCAAAGACTTCGTTTCCGACGGCAAGCTGGCTATACGAAAAAACCGCCTACTATATTCGCCCAATTACCCAGGGAAAACTGCGGGCGGCGGATTTAGCTAAAGCCCCGCAATGAATTGCGGGGCTAAATATTCAGGATGCCCCCGCCGACCGCGTTTCCTACACCAGCTTCATCTTACGCAAGCTCTTGATACACCGTTCGACGCACTCCAGAGGCGGATAGGCGTAACTTTCCTGCTCGACAATGTACCACTCGGTCGCGCCGACCGCTCTGCAAAGGGCGAAGAAAGCCTTCCAGTTGATGTCGCCTTGCCCGAACAGGGCTTTGTCGTTGGTCTTACTGAACTCCTTCAGGTGCACGGTGATCGCCCGCTCCGGATACCGGTACAAATAGGGAAGAGGGTCGGCCCCGCCGTGCAGGGCATTACCCGTGTCAAGCTGCATAATCACATCCTGGCTGGCGTTACTCCAGAAGACATCCCAGGGAATCACGCCATCCATAGGGGCGAATTCGACGCTGTGGTTATGGTAACCCACAAGCATTCCGTGGGGCTTGACTTTCTCCGCCAGCTCGTTGAAGACTTTGGCGGTATCCAGCCACGCCTGGCGTGAGGCCGTGTACTTCTCAGGCAACGAGGGGACAACGAGGTACTTGTTGCCCAGCGTTTTATTGAACTCGATGGTCGGCTGGAGCTTGTCGCCGAGTAACGTATCCAGCCCCGTATGCGTGCCACAACAAACCAGGCCGTTGTCATCGAGCATCTTGCGCAACTGGTCGGCACTGCGATCGTAGTAACCGGCAAATTCGACGCCCACGTAGCCCATCTTTGCTACCGCTGCTATCGTGCTCGGCAGGTCACGCTGGCAGTCTTCACGAACCGAGTAAAGCTGAAGCCCAATCGGAGTCCGGCGTTTACTCTCTTCTTTCGTCTGGCTCTTCTTTTCCTTTTGGGGCCTGGACTTTCCCTCCGCACCGGATGCCAGCATAGCCGCCACAGCAACACTTTCTGCCAGAAAACCCCGTCTCGAAACCGATCCTGTTCTGCGTAGTAGCATTGATTTTTCCTCCTTTTTAAGACCATCCGGAACTATTTAACGCACATAAAAGGTAGGGTATGCTGTGCATACCGCAAATCCTAATTATACCCCGCCTTATGGCCGAGTCTACGGCATTTTAGCCGATTTCTCAGAACCCGTGCAGGCTAACCGCCGGTTTGCGATCCGCTTGTCTCGCGGAAGATAGCCTAAAGCAAATTGCAGAGATAGACCGATTAATATTATGGGACCCCGGCGCCCCGGGGCGGCCCAGCGGTATTCGCAGGACTCAGTTAGGAGATTTAGCGATGGAGTTTCTCAAAGAAATAAAGAAGTGGCTCGCCGAGATCACTGAGATCTCTTTACTGCTGGTTGCCGTTGGAGTTTTGGTCACAATACTCTTTGGTGAGGATGTTCCGTTCTTTAGCGGAGTTGCCGCCAACTTTACCGTGCTGCTAAACGCTCTGGGGGAAAAAGGGCTTGTCGGGTTGGTTGCTTTGGGCATCATTCTGTTCCTATTTTACAGAAAGAAGGCCGCCGCCTGACTCCTGAATTTTCAAAAGCGACTATTTTTGCTTGACAAAAGTAAAGACCGAAGTGAAACTATAATATGATAATAGGTAGGTAGAACGCCAGAAGGGACTCAGACCATGGTGTAACTTCGCGGCGGACTCTACTTTGCGATAAGCGAGCCCGACAGAGCTAATCAGTGTTCTGTCGGGTTTTTTTGTAGGACCAGTACCGCGATGATAACAGAAATAAGATACCGTTATCAGACTCGTCCGACGAGTCGCAGTATTGCCCGAGGGGAGAAAGGAGGTCGGCCAAAAGGGTAAAAGATTGTCCAGACTGTTGCGATTGCTAATGTGTGGTTAGCAATAAATGGAAAGCGGCAACACTAAAGCAGAAAAGGAGGTCTGAAGATGTTTAACAAATGTGTAGTTTTCACCGCAGCCATTCTGCTGTTATCTTCTGCATGCTTTGCATCTATAGGCCAGGCTCAGTCTTGCGTGGTGGCTCCAGGCAAGTTGGGCGGTCAACGCTGGCTGCGTTGGCTCAGGGGCAGGCTACAGCATGGCTACAATTTCTCACTACCAAATGGCAAGTTCTTATTGTGGTAGTATCGCCTTTCAGCATCAGACATCTACCGTTGGTTTTCAGACTCAAATAAGCTGGTGTCTCCGTTGGCCGCCATGTCCTCCGCCATGTCCGCCGCCGTGTCCTCCGCCGTCCGAGCCTCCGTGCACCGCAAGGGGTGGTGACGCCACTGCCACTGCTACTGCTATTGGCCAGGGAAGTGTTCAGGCAAGTGCTCACGCAGTTGGTGGTGACGCGATCTTGATAATTAAATGACCCTCTGGAATTGCCCAGGCATAGCCACGGGCAGCAGCAATGAAAGAGCTGGCCACAGAGAACACAGAGGTCACCGAGAAAAGAAACAAATAGGAG
>JAFNGF010000313.1 GCA_017885385.1 Planctomycetota bacterium | reverse complement strand
ATTCAATTATGTTAAGACACAAGGATATGTTGTACTCTCGCCGAAAATCTATCTATATCTGAGATTACCCCCCCCAGGGCAATTGTCAAGAAAAATCTTTGAAAAATTTTGGTATTGTGGAGTTTTTCTATAAGCGCAGCTTTTTCCAGGATTTACGAATGAAACTCAGGATGGTTCCCCCGCAAAACTCCAAGGAAAGCCCGACCTTTATCGAAAGCAGCGGGTGCTACCTTAGCGTTCCATACCTGGCGTCTGCTTTACGAGTTTGACCTGGCTTACGGCGAGCACCAAATCGCCGCCGAAGACAGCGATGCGAAAATCAGCACCGTTGCAGCGATTGCCAAATCGGCACTGCGGCAAAGTAAACTCAGCGGTCTTCCGGTTGCCGCTTTCCTTAATCGCAATGTCACTTGTAGGCCGAAAAGCACCTTCAAGTAAACCAACTTGTGGATCAGCATTGTCGTATTCTATTCGAAAAGCCGAGCAGCCCGCATCACGGTATGTAACATGCACCGAAACCGTCCGGTCAAAAAGCCCATAAGCAAAGGCATCATCCACGTTAAAGTAAAGGTAGCGGTTTTGGGCTGAATGCGGATTGGCGGCACAAACCACCGCTTGTACGTCTGCGACCTTGCTAGTTTTCCAGATACCGTCACCGCCGCTCGGGCAAAGCTGCAAGCCTTGCGATTTATCCGGCTGCCAACTGACAGAATTGGCGTCCAAGTAAGTGCCCTGAATGCGAAGGCAGGTTTTTGCCCGCCACATGTCGGCGAAAAGCCTAGTCAAAACAATATAGCTTCGCCCATACTCGCGGGAATGGGCAACGTCGGTCCCCTCGTGCCACTCGTTCCAGGTCTCTACGTGCACGATCCAGGGCCTGGTTTGGGGGTCAAGCTGCAGCAGCTTCAACCAGCGGTCAACGTATGTTTTGCCGTCGCGACGCTCCACTATGAGCGGCGACCGTCCCGGCACGGCACTGTGATCATATCCAGGCCCTATAGCAGCGACCTGCCTATCAATAACCGGCCCATTCACCGCCGCACCCCACGAATAGACGGCGTCGGCTTGACCCAACCATTGGGGCTGCTTGACAAGAAAAAGCCCGCAGCCAAAATCTTTCCTGAAGCGATCCCGCAAATAATCAAGCTGTCTTTCGTCCTGTTTTTTGGCAAAGGCCACAGCGTATAGAAAGACGATCGGCTTGCCGTCTATGCGCGCCCACTTCGAAGGCGGAATCAGGCTGAAAAAGTCCCGCACAGCCGTATAGAACCACTCTCTGCCAAAGTCAGTCGTCAGGTCAACATGGTAACTGCTTCCATCCTTGTTGAAACCATTCCACCTGAGTATCGAGGTGTCGTAAAACAGACCGATCTTCGGCGGTTCCAACCCATCCTGCTGCAAAAGATCGTGCGCCTCAACTAACGGCGGCAAGCCTACAAAACTCCAGCCGTCATATTTTCCCGGCACGCCCCAGAAGACCGGCATCAGAAAATCGACGCCGGCTGCAATCATGTCACTGAGCTGCGTTTTGTGCCAGGACGCTCGCTTATAGCTGATGCCCTGCATATCAGCGGGGTGAGTGGTTAGCGCATCCGTGCCGTCGCCGTCGAGAATGTGGCTCTTGCTGTCGATATCGTACCAGTAGAAATATGTAGCCCCGACAATCGGCTGACCCTGTTTGAACGAGCCGGCCTTTTTGTGATCGGCAGAGGACAGCGGGAAAAACTTGCCGGGCGGTTTTTCGGGCAGCTCCTGCGCCACCAGAAGTGCGGGCCAGCACACGCACAAAAGTATTATCCAGACGCGATTATATCTTTGCGTTACAGGCATACTCGACCTCATTGCGGTTCTCGCGGGAAGAAAACCGGTGAAACTGCCAACAACCCCGCAATGAATTGCGGGGCTAAATATTTACACCTACTAGCGTGGGGTGTTGATACGCTTTTGCGACTTAAACTGTGTACTATACTTGGCGGTAAGCTCGATGTACTGCTCTTTATACTCCAACGATGGCTCGATTTCGCTTCCCTCGTGCCATTCGTTGAAGCTGGTAACCAGAATCCAGTGCGGGGCCGCTTTAATCGCCTCTTCCCACTGCGCGCGATAAAGCGCACCCTCGTAGCGCTGCACGGCGAGGCCGGGCTTACGGATTTTCGTATCGTCATAACCGGGTATGACGGTTAGGGCACTGATTTTGCCGGCCTTATCTGCCAGCTGCACCCAGGATGGATACGTTTTGGCGGCCCAGGCGCGCGCATCGTCCACAGATAAGCTGCGAAGTAACCCGGCTGTATTATATGTGTGCAGCCCATCAAAAATTCGCCCTGCTTCCTGGCTAAACCGGTCGCCAATCGCTGTGACGCCCGGCTGGTAGCCCTTGTTGATTAGCTCGACAGCCTTGAGCCAGGCTGGAAGCCCAAGCTCGCCCAGGGTACGACCATACACAAATACTACCGGCTTGCCGTTTACCTGCAAATGTGCGGGATGTTTGCCGTATTTCTCTAAGACTTTGACTATATCTTGCGCCGCCGTCTCGGCTGTCTGCGGCCTCGGCACGGTTTCGTAATAAATACACGCGGTCAATCCATAACGTTGACAACTATCAAGAATCTTGCCCATCGCGCGGTCTGTGTAATCGTTGTGCCCCCACCAACTGACTATGAGCGCATCGATGCCGGCCTGCTTAGCCCACCGACAGTGCTGGTCTATCACGTTCGGGTCGTGAGAATCGTACGCGCCCAGTGTCGGATAGTTGGTGCTTGCCTCGATGTTTTTCTTGGCTGCATCGATACGTCCCCAGTGGACGGTTGTGCCGGCACCTCCGGGCCCTTCGGGCACACCGTACCAAGGATAATAAAATGTTAGAACCTTATGGGCTGCTGCGCTATCATCCTGGCGAGATCCCTGCTGCGATGCTAATGCGATACTTTGCTGCGATACAGCCGCCAGCATGACAAGCACAAATGACGCCAGCCAAATACGACTGCTATTATTTCTTGTACTCACGTCTAACCTCCTTTTCTGCAACCAGGTTTGCTAATACTGCACCGCTACTAAAGTTCGCGGCGCTATTTTGGAGAATTCTAATTTACCGCCGCTGCAAGAAACTTCAGCACTTGCTTCGGGCGGCAAAACTAATGTCTTTTGTGCCTTGACAGAGCGAGAGAATTCCACAGTTGCATCAATCGATTCGCTGTTGAAATTCTCGACAACCAGGCAATTGTCGCCGAGCAGGTACAAGGCCACTTTATTGGGGGCGTCAAATCTTATTCCGAAAGGTGCGAGCAATTTATCCCGGATAGGTTTAAGCTCCTCTCGGGTCAATTTGAGCAGATTATGAGGATTTCCTTTAACCTGCAGAATTGTAAGATTTTTGTCCTCCAAATTGACGCCGGTCAAGCGATTGGCAAGTCCGTCAGTTATCAGCACGGGCTTTTTGGCTTCGAGCATATTTTTAAGCTTGCCGGTGAATTCAGAATCTTTTAGCGCGTGCACAGAAAAAAACGCCGCTTTTGCACCAGCATCGATTTTCGCGGTTGGCACAAGCGGCAAGCCCAGCATTCCAACGAAATCGAATACATATTGCTCGCCATCGGCGTCACTATTCGGTGGTTTTGGTGCAAGAATGCCTTTAATAGGTTTGTTTCGCACCAGTCTAGCCAAGTCGAACAGGCCGGGAATCTCCGCCCGCAGTTTTTCCACGTTTGCCGGGCCTGTGTCGCGCAGGAGTGAGCCATAGCAAAATAACAGCATCTCTTTAGCATCCGCCAGAACTGTCTGTCGGGCTTGTTCTACATAAGTATTCTCCGTAGTACCATAGGGGTCGAACCAGCCCCCGCCCGTCTTGTCGCCGCCGATCTCGCCGAGCCATCGCATAATATAGTAGGCTTCGTACTGGACTTTTCTGCCCCAGCGTGGATTATCGTAATCACGCGTCTCGGTGCCAACCCAAATTCTGTCGTAATCCGCGGTTTGCTGTACGATGTCGTAACCACGATTGTGGAAGTCATCATACCATTGTGGGTACTTGATTATGATTCTGACGTTTGGATTGACCTTTTTTGCCGGGCCTAAGATTCTCTCGCGGGCCATCTTATTCATAAGCTGGCACCGATAAGCGGCCCACGATTTATCGCCCCGCGCTTTGACACATTCTTCGCACTGGCAATCGGTAAAAAGAAAATCGTCAATCATAATCTCGTCAAAGATTGCCGCAGTGTATTCGAAGATTTTTTGAAGCTGGTCCTGGGTGGGCCGATCGGTGTAGCATGAGATACCTCGCCAGCCGGCTGAGGTTTTGCCGATTCCCGTGGTTGTTACACAGCCGGAGACTTCAAATCCTTCTTTTTTGAATCTATCACGGGCGTTTTCCAGAGTTTTTCTATCGGCAGTGTATCCATCTCTGTAACTCTCGATAAAGACGTGCGTCACGCCGGTCTTTTTGCACCAATCAATGGCGTTATTTATGCCCTGGTCGCCGCTCAGGTGGTCTCGCACGTTTTGCGCTGGGAACAACGTGGCAATCTTCAAAAGTCCCCTATTTTGCTTCGCCAAATCCCACAGAGTTTGAGACTGACATCTAAAAGGTGAAGACAAAATAAACAAACCTATCGCCAGGAAATAGCCCGAACACTTCGACTTAATCATTTTCTGTCCTCGCAAACGGCTGGTTAAGTTTTATCCTTTTTTGAAGGCGGTGATCTTCTGCTTGAGCGCCCGGCAGGCCGCAGCGGGGTCCTTTGCCTCGGTCACAGCAGAGCAAACCGCAATACGGCCGGCCCCTGCCTGCATTACTCTCTCAACATTGTCCAGCGTGACGCCGCCGATAGCTACGCTGGCAACGCCGGTATCGGCGAGCTCTTTTATCGCGTCTCGGACATAATCCAGGCCCACCGGCTCAGCAGTCGGCTTTGTCCCGGTGGAAAAAACAGGCCCCAGGCTCACGTATGTAGGGTATCCGCCTCGGGCGGAGCATGCAGAGCGCAACTGCTCCAATGAATGTGTGCTTTTGCCGATTATCAGCGGCGCCAACTGGAGCTCGCGAGCCTGCTCAACAGGCAAATCATTTTGGCCGAGGTGCACTCCGTCAGCACCGGCGGCAACAGCGACATCGACCCGGTCGTTTATTATGCTAAGGATGTTGGCGGCTCTGCAAATCTCTACAAATTCCACCGCAACAGCAAAGAGTCCGTCGTCGGCGATGTCCTTCGCCCGCAGTTGAATACAGTCGGCGCCGCTGGCTGCGCACCGGTGAGTTAGGAAAATAATATCCGCCGGCAGGCTGCTGCTGATTATTACATACAGCTCGACCGGCTTGAATTTCTCAGCAGGCTCACTGAACAAATAGATGTCTTTTTCAAGTGTATAAGCGTCGTATCGCAGCTTTTCAATGGCCTCGGCTGCCGCCCGATCCTCGGTTCGCGTCACCTCGGCAAGCGTCCGCAACGCCTCGGTCAGGCGTTTGCAGCCGGCCGTAAGACAGTCCCAAAGGTTGGCACGCTCCAATTGTTTCTCGACCGTTTTGCCGACACCGACATCGCCGAGCGTATCCCTGCTTGACAGCAATCGCCCAGCGTCGAGTTTGTCAATCGCAGCAGAAAGCCGATGCCGAATTTGTTTTGCCCGCTCGCTCAGAGAAGCCGAGTTCAGGGCGAATCTACAAAAATCCTCTACCACCCGAACCGCCTCGCGGGCGCGATTGAAATTCGCATCGACCATTCTATAAGCGGCTCGCTCCATACCGGCAGTGATTATACGGTTTGCAACTAGTTGTGGGTAGCAAAAAATTAAGCCAGATATAACCCCGCAATAAACCTGTCCTGAGCTGCATCGAAGGATTGCGGGGCTAAATATTTAGCCGCCAAATTTATTTGGCGGTTTTACTGCTGAAGCGTGTCAGATATTTTCCTAACTCGTACCAGTCTGCCCGCCAGAGCCAATCTTTGGCAAGTTCGGCCCAATCTGCCAGGTCGATAAGCTCGTTTTCGTAGAGGTCGCACAACACGTCCCACTTCGGCTCGCCGGGGCCACTTAGCCAGGCTTGAACAAATGTCGCCACATCCTCAACATCAATTATTCCATTTCGGCTCAAATCCGCCTGTTTTTCGCCCACTTCGTCACAGCCTATATCGACGCGGCTGGAGATTATTCTCGGCTCGCCGTCGATATCTGCAGCAGCCACCGCGGCTACAAAGCTGGGGTCACCGGCGTTGATGCAGGCCGAGTCCCACCGAAGATGATAATCGCCGCCCGTCCAAATCGCCGCCGGGTCGCCTGGCTCGACAGGAACGGTAGGCTTGGCAGGGTCCGCCCAATACCCCGGCACAACAAACCGCGGGTCGACATCCAGGTTGCCGGTGCCCGGCCATCCGGCAGAATTGCCGGACTGAACGTTGCTGTACGTTACTGTGGCAGAAGCACTACTTATCTGAGCAAAGCCATAATCAAAGCCATTATAGTAAATAACAGAATTGGTGAGTGTCGGCGTGAAGGCGGAAATGCCGTGCTGACGGTTACCGACAATAGTGCAGTTGACCATAGTCGGCATATCACCGCGAACACCGCACTGCCGGTTGCCGCTGATAATACAGCTGACGATCGTGGCGTAGTTGTACTTCACGACCCGCCCGGTTCGCGGCGCCTCCATCTCGATACCGGAGCCTCCGTTGCCGGCGATTATGCAATTGGTGATTGTTGGATTGCAGCTTTGGTACAATTTGATTCCACTGCCCTGGTTTGCCGCAATCTTGCAGCTGGTGATCGTGGGCGAAGCGTTGGAGGCGTAAATTGCCGTGTTCGCATCGGTAATGGTAAAGCCCGCAAGCACACAGTTGGCATCCTCACCGCCTGAAAAGATCACTGCCGCATCGCTGCCGTTGAGAACGGTGGCGGCTACAACCGCCGGGTCGCCAGGATCTGCCGACCGAACGGTCAGGTTCTTGCCGGCAAAATCTATGCTTTCGTGATAGACGCCGGGGCCGGCAATTATTTCATCGCCTGGGGCAGCCTCATCAACAGCGTGCCTGATACAATCATACCTCTTGCCTGCGGTCACATTCTCGACACGCCCGTCCGGACTGGTAAAAGATGGTTTCACCAGCTCGATGCCGCTGCCGGTCCCCAAGTTGCGGGAGTATTGCCTATCGACGGGATTATTCCAGTGCTCGTGAACGCCGAGACTTGCCAGCCGCACGCCGTCATGTTCCGGATCGTAAAATGTCCCGGATGGAGGATTGTCCGCCAGTGCCGCCTCGTGCATATAGTTTTCCGGAAAGCCGGTTACCTCGGTACATCTTGGCTCATTTCGTAGAAAGTCCAATCCAACAGAATCAATAGCCACCGGGTCCTGCGAGGCAAGCACGCTGGAGAACCAGTCATCGCCAAAAGAGACGTACTTTATCACATTGCCGCTTTGATGCAGTGCCGGATAAAGTCCGTCAACGAAATACAGCAAGGTCTTTCCCGCCAGATGCCTATGTCCATTCAGCTCGACCAGGCAGTTGTATGTGTTCATAGGCCTGCTCCGGCCGCCGTAATTGTGCAGCGGCTCAGGCGTCCAACTGTTGAAATACACCGAGCCAAAATGGTTCTTCGCGCACAATGTAACCCCGTAAAGCGTGTGAGGCCGAAGCAGTGCCATGTTGATAAGATATTTGGCGCCGGTAACAGACTGGGGCAGGTAAGCGGTGCCGGCCTGGGTGTAGACGGGGTTACTGCTGTCGCGAGCTGCCCCGATACGCCCGTTGCGTGTGCTGCTGGTTACGAACGTGATGCTTTGAAAATTCGGGTCAGGGTTGCTCCTGACCTTGTTGTAAATTGGGTCGCCGATGTAACGAGCCGCATCATATACGGTAATCGCCGAGCCGGGTACTCCAACTACCTTTATAAGCTGAGTCAGAAACGAGTAAATCACATGAGGACTGGGCATACCAGCGGCCGACCCCCAGGTGCCGCCGGAATCTTGATTCATATTAATCTTGATGACGACCTTCTCTCCGCTCTGGTAGCCGATGTCCCCAAAGCCCTTCGTCTGGTTGAAGTGTCGAAATAGCGCGTCCCACGCCTGTTTATCATTGGGCTGTCCGGTCAAAGTCTGCATCGCCTTGGAGACCATATAGTCAACAACACCTTGATTGGTGTTATTGTCATCCCACCATCTGCCGGTACTATCCCAACTGGTCGCATCAGGGTCACGGACCCATACGACACGGCCGGGATAAATGCCTTTGGCTACACCCATCGGGCTGTTAGGCGGCTCGCTCGGAACAAACGCTGCGCCGGCAGGGTTGCTGTTAGCTGTGCTGAGAGACCACCATACCGCTGCGACAGCCACAGCCGCGCAAATGCCCGCTACGACATACCGCGATTGATGAAGCAAGTGCCTGGCTCTGCGGTAGGCCAACGCCGAGCCAATCAGGCCTGCGACCCAGGCGACAAAACTGCCGGCCAGCGGCGCCGCTACCCGCTGGCATGGATACGTCGCCCGGGAGGGCTTCGGCACTACGCGAATCAAAAACCAGATCAAAGACAACAATCCTACAATGGGAAGCGCCCATATTATTAGCCACCGATATTTTCCGTTGAGTCCAAAGTGCCTGCGCGTCATATTCCCAAGTCTATGTGTAAATCTGTTATGACGGGTCATTTGCCAGACCGATGGGATGTGTTTTGCTCTTTTCATTCCACGATTCCTCTATGAACTTGTGCTTCCAACCGACCACTTTGATCTTAGCCTCCGATACGGGCAAATCGACCAGCCTGTTCGCTTAGGCCAGGACGCATCTTTACTGCAATCAAAGCAAGAGTAGGCGGTCCTGGCGTTCCGGTTACCCAGCTCCTTCCCACATGTTGCCCTCTCCGAACCGTACCTGGCAAATACTACCGCAAGGACACAGCAGAAGCAAGGCATTGTCGGCAACCTGGAACGCCGTAATGCGGTTTGCGGCAGATATTCGTGCCGGCTTGTTGAAGCCTTATCGCTCCTGCAATGACGAAGCAATGCTCTTGGGGCGCAAAGAAAAACGGAGTCGACCCTCCTCCGGACCGACTCCGTAAATTATATTGATCCGAATCGGCTCTGCCAGGCTCTTAAGCCCGGCGATGCCCATTCCGGATTACCACCAAGAAGGGCGGACTCATCTTCCTCCTCCACTTAATATCGTGCGTTTAGGATGTTCCGCCCATCTAATTACGCAACCATAGACAAAATTCATTTGCAAAAACTGTGCCAACAATAAGCAGACACAGACATCGGCTACACCCTGTTGCACCTAAGAGCTTAGGATTAAAAGAATTAAGCGTGTACACACCGCTTTGACCCTGGCATCAAGTAGGTTTTCGCATTTTAACAACAGGTTGTTTTTTGTCAACACCAATAGCGCCCAGACATCCTATATTTCCGTGCCGATGAGCTGCAACTTCTTTAGCCAACAGAACAATTGCCGGATGTTTACAAAAAGCAACGTGAATATGTATACAATGAACGACAAACCAGCGGGCAGGACCGCCAGCCGGCACGACCCTACAGGTGAATTACGTTGTTGACCTTAGGTAGTCAGCAGCTATGATGTTGACCCGAAAGTAGAAATGGGCAGCACGCTTGCAGTTTAAAGCGGCGACGTCATTATATTGAGAAATAAGACCGACTCAACTATCGCCAGTGTGCAGCCGGTTGATCCAAACAGTATTTAATTTCAAATGGAGGTACAGGCCCGATGACTGTTTGTGGAAACAAGTGTGTTCTTGTTGTTCTTGCCGTCACATTTCCATTTTCATTTGCGCTGGGCCGGAGCAACGATTCTGTCGAGCTTGTATCTAATCCCACGTTTGCATCGTCTGCAGATAAAGGCTTGCCTGCTCACTGGTCTATCTGGACGCCGGTCTGGGAGAAGGCAGCCTGTACCGTGAAGACTGTTCCCGGCGGACTTTTGGTCGAAGCGCCGTCTAATCCTTATGCTGTGGGCGGCGTCGTACAGCAAATCAAAAACATCCAGGGCGGGCAGAGCTACGCCGTCGAAGCGACCTGCCGACTGCAGAATATCACTGCCGCCTATCGCTCTGTGCTCGTGCGTATCAGCTGGACCGGCCGCGGTAAATTAATTCAGCCTGCCGGCATGCTCGTGCGGGGCCCGGTTGTCAACGGCGATCTCGACCAGTTCAAAGATATTCTGGTCGCGCCTGAACAGGCCGACGGGGCGGAAGTTTCTCTGGAGGTGAAATGGCCCGGCAAGGGGTCCGTGCTCTGGAGACAGGTAAGTGTTCGCCGGGCGGATGCCCGCCCTGCTCGAAAAGTAAAGGTTGGCACCGTGTACCTTCGGCCCAGAAACAGCACGCCCAAGAATAACTTGAATCTCTTCTGTCAGCAGATTGACTCAGCCGGCAAATTGGGCCTGGACGTCGTTTGTTTGGGCGAAGCAATTACGCAGGTCGGAACAGACTCTTCCGTCAGAGACTGCGCTGAGCCGATCCCAGGTCCTTCGACGCAGCAGTTCGGTGAGGCAGCCAGAAGAAACCGCATCTGGGTAGTCGCGGGTCTTACCGAGCGCGAGGGTGATTTGGTCTACAACACAGCGGTTCTATTGAATCGCGACGGGCAATTGGCCGGCAAGTACCGCAAAGTGCATCTGCCGCGCGAAGAATGGAAGAAGGGAATTACGCCCGGCCATTCTTATCCGGTCTTTGGCACCGACTTCGGAACGATTGCGATTCAGATATGTTATGACTGGTTCTTTCCCGAGCCGGAAGAGATTTTCGCCCTGCAAGGTGCAGAAATCATCTTCGCCCCGACGTGGGGCAATACTCTGCCCGATGAGAATGGCTGTGTCAACGGGGAAACCGTATTCCGTGTGCGGGCCCGGGACAACGCAGTTTATATGGTCGCCTCGGTATACGACGGCAACAGTCTTATCATCGACCCGATGGGCAGAATCCTGGCTTCCAGCGAGGGAAAACAGGGCGTATTCTGGGCGGAGATTGACCTGAATTCGCGCGAAATGCTTCCTTGGGTGGGCTACTGGCGTTCCATCGGGCCGCGTCATCGCATGCCCGACACGTATGCACCTCTCGTGCGGGCGGCTCAAGAGCCAACATACTAAGCTGCGCGTTTTATTCGCAAATCGCCGAGCCAGTGTCACACAGCCCAGAGTTCTGCCGGTCCCGCAATTCTGCCGGATCGAGACCACGGTCTCATTCAGCCGTGCGCCTGGAGCATCCCGGAGGCCGTCTATATCAGCAAGCGGAAATCAGCATGTAGCCGGACTCAAAACACGCGTTTTGAGGCAATCTTCCATAAAACAGCAGTTGGTATACGGGCACTGTCCGTTTGATGTTCCAAAACACTGCCTGTTGGCTTCTGCCGCCTGAATAGCGTGGATCAGTTCAGCCTTCTTCATTTTTCCAGCAGTTATGCCAAGACCTCTGGCCTTTTCTTTGATTTCCAGCATTTTCATAGCTTTCTCCACTACCTCTTGCCCATTTGAGCATTTTAATTTTGATATTGTTCCGCGCTGCGGATTTACTTCGAGAGCATTTCTGTCTCAACTTTGCGTTTATTATGTCGGCTGTTTTGACGTCGGCTTTTATCAATTTTTTGCAGGCCGCAAATAACGGTCTGAATGCCCATAATGAACGTTTACAACTGCACGTTTTCGGACGAAGGACGACGCCCGATAAATCTATGAGAAAAACTCCGCCGAGCAGACCAGCCGGCAGGCAGAATACCGCTATGCAACTGGTGTCCTTTCGGCTGCGCTCAGGGCAGGCTTCTACGCTCTCAAAACCAGCGGGATTTTAGTAGCTGAGGTTGGGCTGTCCTAAATTCTGAAGACCGGTTGCTCCCTCCAGGCAAATTGGCCCGCCGCCCCGCCTTGCGGCGGCAGACGCGGGGGCGGGCCCTTTAACGCTTTGACTTACTCCTTTAGAAGCTTTCTTAGCGATGCCGCTGTGTGCATTGCCAGCAGCATCAAATAGTCCAGATCGCTAAGACTGTAGTGCTCGTGTATCATGGCGTTGTCGACGTACAGCACCCCGTAGCAGCCGACCGGCCGCCTGACCGCTGCGATCATCGCCGAGCGTATTCTCTCCTTCTCCTCTATATCCGCAGCGACTCGCGGCAGAACCAAGGACTGGCCTTTCTCAACCGCTTGATTGATTTTGTCGCTGAGCTTTATCTGGCTCAAATCTACCGCTCCGCCGTCTCTTCTCTTGCCGGCGTGGTATGTCATCGGGCCGCTGGGCTGCTCTCTAAGGGCACACCAGGTGTGAAATGCGCTGAATTGCTTCAGCGTGACATCTAACAGGGTCAGCAGCAGTTGTTCGATATTGTTGGCCCCAGAGATGGTCTCCGTAGCCTGGGAGAAGTCCGTCAATCTCTTAGCGGCTAACCGCATCGCCGGCGCGTGGCCGGCATCCGGCTTTCTGACCACGATCTCGTGAGGCGGCGTTGCCAGCGCAGCTTCCAGATTGAGTGTATCCTCAAGCTGAGCGGTCTCGTCGATAGCAACGCCATTTTCGAGATGGATTTCGATTGTAAAATCAGTTATACGCAGACAATCGCCGCTTTTGATTTCAACCTTGTGGATCGGCTCACCGTTCAAGAGTGTTTTGTTGGCCGAATCCATATCCTGGACCATCCATTTGCCGTCATCGGCTATGAAAATGGTGGCATGCTGTTTCGAGACGGTTCTATCCGGCAGAAAAATATGGCTGTCGGCTGCCCTGCCTATGCAAATGGGGCCCTCGACGAATTGATATTCTTTCGTCTGCCCGTCCTTTTGTTTTAGCAGCAGGCGCATAGTTTGACCTCCGCCTTTAGATTTCCAAGTTTATCTTACAATTATCCGAAATCCACCCTGATTTGTCAAGGAAAGTATTATCAGACGACCCATATAAAGTTGAAACGGCGGACCGATTGACACGAAATATTTGCCGGGCTGCCTTAAAATGTAAGCCCGACAGCGTAATTTTGTGCCCACAGGAACGTTAAAAGGCTTGTTTTGCGGCGCCGGCTACGCCTTCCTAGAGGGTTTTCGAATGCGATGGCGATAGTGGTCCAAAATAACAGCGGCTACAATAACGCAGCCCGTAATGACGCGTTTTGTAGGCTCCTGTGCTCCCATCTGGGTAAGCCCGGCGCCGAGCACAGCGATAATTAGCACCCCGAAAAATGTGCTTATCACCGAGCCGCGACCGCCCATAAGGCTCGTGCCGCCGATGACCACAGCGGCGATGGCGCTCAGTTCCAGACCTTCTCCGGCGTTGGGATCAGCCGCTTCCATCCGAGCGGTGTTTATGACCGCAGCTACCGATGTCAAAAAACCGCACAGAGCAAAAACCGCAAGTTTGATCGGGCGAGGGTCTATTCCCGAAAGCCGCACCGCCTCTTCATTTGTGCCGATAGCAATCATGTAACGCCCAAAAACGGTCCGTGCCAGCACAAGCTCCCCTACAGCCACAATCAGCACCGCCAGAACAAAAGGAAGCGACAGACCCAGAATCGAAGTACCGGCGATTACTCCCACGGGCCAGCCGATGTATTTGGTCTCCGAGCTGGTGACAAGGTAGGCGGCGCCTCGGGCGATCTCCAGCATACCCAGAGTGACAATAAAAGATGGCAGCTTCCACTTTATGACCACCAGGCCATTCGTTGCGCCGCACAAAATACCGACCCCCAAACAGGCGCCAATCGCAGTTGGAAGGGGCAAATTGTACTTGACCAGACAAATGCCCAGCACCGCGCCGGCCAGAGCCAGCACCGAGCCTACCGACAGGTCGATCCCGGCTATTATCAACACAAAGGTCATCCCCACCGCCACAATTGTTTTATCCGGGATTTGATTGGCAATGGTCTTGAAATTTGTAAGAGTAAAGAAATTCTCCGCAAAAACGCCGAATATCACCAGCTCCACGGCAAGTGCAAGAGCCATGCCGAGGTAATCTTTTAGGAAAATCAGCAGGTCTATTACTCTTTTATTCATCAGCGACGACCGCGCGCCGAACGCGGGACATCACCCCGCAATAAATTGCGGGGCTAAACCTGTCTCGAACCGCGTCGAGAGATATTTAGCCCCACGTTTCACGTGGGGTATTTTCTTTTGGTGGTTTCACCGCAGGTTTCTACCCGCGCGGCGCCAACGTACCGGCTGAACGCGGCTGCTATGATTTTTTCCTCGGTCCACTGGTCCGGGCTGAAGGTCGCCACCAGACGCCCGGCGGACATCACCGCGATGCGGTCGCAGACAACCATAAGCTCTTTAAGGTCCGACGAAACCAGAATTATGGCTTTGCCTTTCTCGGCCAGTTCCGCCAGCAGCCGGTATATCTCAAACTTCGTGCCCACGTCAATGCCCCGCGTCGGCTCATCAAAAATAAACACATCAGAATCTTTGTACAACCACTTAGCGATAACAACTTTCTGCTGGTTGCCGCCGCTCAACTGGCTGCACGGCTGCTCAGGTGATGAATAACGCACCGACAAGACGGCGCCGTACTTGGCGGCGACGTCTCGCTCTCGTGACGTGTTTATCCAGCCGAGCCGGCTCACATCCAACAGCCGCGTCAGCGAAATATTCACCCGCACAGAAAGCGGCAGAAGCAGCCCCTGCTCTTTGCGATCCTCGGTCAAAAAAGCTATGCCGCTGCGGACGGCATCGCTGGGCTTGGCGATTCTGACCGGTCGGTTCGACCCATGCAGGTAGATTTGGCCGGCATCGCGGCGGTCTGCTGCGAATATCGCCCGCATCGTTTCGGTGCGGCCTGAGCCAACCAATCCTGCAAAGCCGAGTATCTCGCCCCTGTGAACCGCAAAAGTGACATCTTTGACTTTATCGCCCCGGCAAAGTCCTACCACGCTAAGGGCTGCTTTCCCCGGTGCGCCGCTATGACGCAGATGAACCCGGTCCAAATCTCGTCCCACCATCATCCGAATAATCTCATTTATGTCCAATTCACCGGCTGCTCGCGTCGCAATAACCTTTCCATCCCTGAGCACAGTGACCCGATCGGCGATGCGCGTCACTTCTTCGATGCGGTGAGAAATATAAATAATCCCAACGCCAGTCGCCTTCAGTCTGGCTATTTGCGAGAAAAGAAGCTCTATCTCTTTATCGGTCAGTGACGCAGTTGGCTCATCCAGCGCCAGGATTCGGCATCGCTGTGATAGGCCCGCGGCAATCTCAACCATCTGCTGCTGACCAATGCCCAGAGTCCTCACCGGGGCAGCCGGGTCAACGTCACCCAGACCCACCTGCCGTGTTATTTCACGGGCGGCGGCATTGAGCTTGCCATAATTGATGACCCCGAACGTATTGGGCAGTTTCTCGATGAAAATATTCTCCGCGACCGTAAGGTTGCCGATTAAGTGCAGCTCCTGCATCACCATCCGGATGCCGCGAGCTTCAGCATCCGCCCTACTTTGTGGTTGATAGGGTTGGCCTGCCGCTCCACCTTTCGTCGGGAGACGCGGGGGCGGGCCGTAAAGGAGCATCTGCCCGGCGTCCGGCTGTTCAAGTCCCGCTATAATCAGGGTCAGGGTGCTCTTGCCGGCGCCGTTTTCGCCTACCAAGGCGTGAACTTCGCCTGCTCGCAGGTCGAAGTCAACCTCAGATAGGGCCTGCGAACCTGGAAATGACTTATTGATCCCTGAAACATTCAAGAGCATTTTGCTGTCGCCGGTCGTCATTTGACGATTTCCGCCGTGATAAGGTCAACACAAGTTTCCTTGTCGGGCAAAATTGTCATTGCGAGGCCTGAAAGGCCGCGGCAATCTCAATCACCCCAAAAAAAAGATTGCTTCCCTTCGCTCGCAATGACAACCATCAACCAACAACGTTTTGCCTGCGGCCAGCGTCATCTGAGGGTTTCTGCGCTCCGTCGCCGTAGCTTTGGAGCGTCGGCGACCGTGATAAGATCGACCGGAGTTTCCCTGTCTGCCGGCAGCGACTTATTCTTGAGCATTTCAAGGGCATAATCGATGCCATATATCGCCAATTTATCCGCGTGCTGATCAATGGTGCAAACGATTTCTCCGGCCTGGAGCAATTTCTGCACCGCTGAGATATTATCGAAGCCAACCAGAAGGACATCGTTGGCCCTGCCCGCCGCCTTAAGCGCTGCCAGCGCCCCAAGAGCCATGCTGTCGTTGGAGCAAAGAATAGCCTTAAGCTGGGGATGCTCGATGATGACGCCGGATACGACTTGATTGGCCTTTTCCATTTCCCAATAGCCCGACTGGGAGCTGACGATATCCATTCCGGCCGCCTTCATCGCATCCTCGAAGCCAAGTTTGCGCTGGATTCCATTGAACGTATTGGGCGCTCCTTCGATAATCGCCACATCGTCGCCGGGCTTTAGTTTTTTTGCCAGGTATTCGCCGGCAAGCCTTGCGCCTTTGCGGTTGTCCGGCCCGACAAACGGAATTTTGACGCCCTTATCCGCGAGCACAGTTTCATCGAACTTGTTATCGATGTTGACCACGATAATCCCCGCATCCATCGCTCGCTTACAAACCGCAACCAGCGCCTTGGAATCGGCAGGAGCAATCACTATGGCGTTCACCTGCTGGGCAATCATCAGCTCAACGAACTGTATCTGCTGGGCGACATCCAGCTCATTTTTGATGCCAACGACGGCAAGCTCATACTCGTCAGCGTGCTCGGCTTGATGCGTGCGAGCACCGTCAGCCATTGTCTTGAAAAATTCGTTGGCCAGCGATTTCATAACCAGAGCAACCTTCGGCTTGGCCTGCTGGTGCTGCTTACAGCCCGCCGACAGCACACATATAAAAGCCACGCCCAAGATAAATGCGTGCACCACGAGATTTCTACCGTTTCTCATCGCTTACTCCATTAAGTGCCCTGCTTTGATAAAACTCTCCACTTCTTGCGCATTCGGCATAGAAGATTGCGCCCCCATCTTAGTGACGGATAAAGCCGCTACATAGTTGGCAAAGCAAGCTGACTCGAAAAGCCCTTGCCCTTGAGCAAGGCCAAATGCCAGAGCCCCGGTAAAAGCATCGCCCGCCGCCGTGGCATCAACGGCATTTACTTTTACAGCAGGGACAAATTCCGCTCGATCGCTATCAGCCAGCAAAAAGCCCTTGGCTCCCATAGTTAAAACAACTGCCTTTACGCCCTGTTCTAACAAATTCTCAGCCGCCGCTCGGGCGGAATCCCGGCCTGTCACTCTTATACCCGTAAGAATCTCAGCTTCAGTTTCATTGGGTTTGAGCACGTCAGTTGCCACCAGAAGTTTGGAATCGAGCTTTTGCGCAGGCGCGGGGTCCAGAATAAAGGGCACCCCTGAAGTATTAGCTAAGCGGGCGGCGAACTCCACCGTTTCCAGCGGCACTTCGAGCTGCGCAACCACACAACCCGCGGATGCTATGTCGGATTCAGCCTCTTTGACATCTTCCGGGCACAACTTCTGGTTCGCGCCCGGGGCCACAACAATAATATTATTGCCGCTGCCATCAACCATAATTAAAGCTACGCCGGACGGAGTCTCTTGAGTTTGCTTAACGTATTTAGTGACAACTTTTTCCTGTTTGAAGCTCTCAAGAGATTGTGCTCCGAAAATATCGTCGCCCAACTTGGCCACAAAGTACACCTCTGCCCCCAGTTTAGCCAGGATTCCTTCCGTCGGCGAGACTATCCTGGGCGGAGATTTCATAATGAATCCCGGCGGGAAAGGCGCAAACCAGGCGGTGGCAGCTGCTAAACTGGGGGCAGAGGTGTACTTTGTGG
>JAFNGF010000312.1 GCA_017885385.1 Planctomycetota bacterium | reverse complement strand
CGCGCCCGGCAGGGCTCGAACCTGCAACCTTCGGATTCGAAGTCCGGCACTCTATCCAGTTGAGCTACGGGCGCAAACAAGCTCACCTCACACACAGCCAAAATCATGCCCATTACAGAGCTGTTTTGGCCAATACGATTCGGGTCAAAATTAACTGCCCGTTCCGCCTTTCAAGCTATACAATAAGCACGATAGTAACCTACGTCAAACCAAAACTGCGTTCTAATCGCAGGCAAAGCGCCCCCCCATACCACGAACGAGCACCTGCCTTCGCCCGGTCTCGTTTGCTCGCCGGCTGATCATGGGCAAAATGTTGTTGTCTTTTGGCTCGTGGTTGGGTATAATATCAGCTTAGAGTGCTGCCGCAATTTAGCTGGGAGCAGCACAAGTATCTACAACGAGGGCTAACGATGAGAAGCCTGGTTTCTGGGATATTGGCGGTGTGGGCGGTAATAGCCTGCGTTAGTTTCGCCGCCCCGGAGCCGGCCATAGTGCCGAGGCCGGGCGAGTGGACGGTCGATGTAACATTTGAGCATCCGGAGCAAATCACGCTGCAGCGGACTGCTGACAGCAAGCCGGAATGGTTCTGGTACACCATAATAACCCTCACCAATAGGACCGACCAGGACGTCGATTTCTACCCCAAATGCGAGCTAATGACGGATACCTTCCAAATCATACCCGCCGGCAAAAATGTGCCGCCCGCGGTTTTTGAGCTAATAAAAACGCGACATCAAAGCAAATACCCGTTTCTGGAACGCCTGGAAAAGGCCGATAACAAGATACTGCAAGGCGAAGATCACGCTAAGGACCTCGCCATTATCTGGCCCAACTTTGATGTGCAAGCTACTGCCATTAAAGTATTTATAACAGGCCTGAGCAACGAGACCGCGGTCATCGACCATCCGATCCAAAAGGACGAGGCTGGCCAGCCGGCCAAGGTTTTCCTGCGAAAAACACTTCAGTTAAACTACGCCCTGGAGGGCGACCCCACGATAAGACCTTATTTGAAGGTAGCTTATAAAGACCAGACCTGGGTAATGCGATAGCATTTCTCCTGCTTTCGCAGGGGCAAGCCTCCCCCACGAAAGTGAGGGGCGTTGTCCACTGTGAGAAATAGAGCTTGCCCATCTTAACATTGGCTTTGCTCCTGATTGGGTTTGTTTGGCTTTGCTTCGATTGCCTCCCAAGGCGTGCTTTTTCTTCATAACCCTTTATACACACTGCGTTTACCTTCATTTCGCACCACCGGCAAATTGGCTTTGTTTTGCATAAAAAGGGCCGATTTGTAGAGGATNNCGTGAATGCGTAAATGCGCGAATGTTTTTATGGGGTTTCTCATTTACCCATTTTCTCATCTACTCATAAGCCCTTGGCTTATTTGTTAGATATATATTATACCAGATAGGCCGTTTTTTCTCAAGCAAATTTCCGACAAAATCTCCCTGGCCGTATCTCGTGGAGTGCGAACCGTAGGTCACCGGCTGTCCCGCGCGGGTTTTCACCGAAAATTAACGAAAAATGCTCACTTTTTAACACTTCTAAAAAACTGCGATTGACTTTCCCAGGAAGGCTCAATTCCTGGCACACCAATTGCTTTGATAGACGGGCAAAAGCGGACGTGGACACTGACTGATACCGACTGAAATCGCGGCTCGCGGCTCGTGTGTGGAAAGAGGCATGCTGGATTGCCTTCTCCTGGGCATACGTTTTTGCTTTTCTTCCTCCGGTATTTCAGTATAATGACTGCGCGGTCTTGCAGTGCATCTGGGAAAGCGGCAGTCGATTTCCTGGTTGTGCCCTTCTGGTGTGTGAACGTGAAGATTCGGGAGCATTTTGAATTATTGGGCGGAAAATGTGATATTCGGCTCGATTTAGCACGATAAGAAGTGGGTAAGCAAGATATTCATAGGGCAGAGTGAGGACATTCTTCGAGGTTTGACAAGCCGTGACGTCTGAGTATGTAGCGGGGAATGAAACACGAGCAATTCGTCTCGTTGAGTATCTAATGAGACTGGCATCTCTTCGGACAAAAATCGTAAGAGAGTTATCTGAAGATTCTCAGGTACTTTGGATACATAAAATTCCACGAGAAAAAGGATGTTTTACTCAGGCATGGGGAGCAAATGAAGAATATGATGATATTTGGTTGGAGGTACAGACATTCCGCGAACCGGAACTTCCAAGCTCACCAGAGATATGCCTTCATTGGATCAATAATAACACCATCAAAGATACTAAAGATTTGCCAGTTCTTTTGGAAACGATTATAGAGCAGATTAAAAATCCAGGATGGAAAGAAGGCTCGGACCAGCCTCAACACATAAATCAAACGACATATTTGGAAAATTGTCACCGAGTTAGAGAAGAATGGAATAAGTATGTCGAACAGAAATGGCTTCCATGGGCTGAACAACACAAAAAATGGGAAGAGGTTCACGAAGTCTATTCCACTCTTTTTGCCATTCATCAGGAACAATTAAGACTTGGCGAAGAGTATGAATTGGTTCTGGGATTAGGCCTGTTAACCTGGCAGACCCCGAGCAATCAAAGAGTAAGACGACATCTTGTCGTTGCCAATGCAACTCTTGAATTCGAAGCACGTTTAGGAAAATTCACTGTCAGATCCAATCCGGATGGTGCGAATCTCAGGCTGGAATTGGACATGCTGGACATCGAAGAGCAGCCGGTTCGGGCGGAAGAAGCGGCAAAAGCCGGTCTTATGAACGCTGAGGACGACCCCTGGGATAAAAATTGTATAGAAGGAGTCCTAAAAGCCCTTGTTCATTCAATCGATACTCTTGGCGAGTATCATGACCGGCTGGAGCCAAAGACTGCCCAGTATTCTGAAAAGCCTGTCGTTGAATACGCTCCCGCGCTCATTTTGAGCAAAAGGTCAATCAGAGGTTTGACCGAAGTACTAAAGCGGATAAAGAAGCGAATCGAAGATGGAGAAATAATACCTCCTGAGTTTAGAGATATTGCGGAGATATCGATAAATGACAGCCATACCCCTTCGGAAGAGAAGGATACCACGGATATCGATTTCGGCGGAGAAATCTACTTCCCAAAACCTTTCAATGAAGAACAGAGGCGTATTATAGAAAAAATTCGAAGTTCAAATGGAGTCCTTGTACAAGGCCCTCCGGGTACCGGCAAATCGCATACAATCGCCAATCTTATCTGCCATTTGCTTGCAACAGGGCAAAGAATTCTTGTGACCGCAAAAACTCCCCGCGCCCTTCAAGTCCTTATGGGAACAGGCAAGAAAGATGAGAACAGCCATGATGGGAAGGACACAAAAGAAGACAGAGGTGATGGTCTTATCCCGAAAGAGATGCGCCCGCTTTGCATAAATCTGCTGGGAAGCGGCATTGAAGAAAGAAAAGCATTAGAGACAAGTGTAAATTCAATTCTTCAAAAGAATGAGGATTCAAATCTTTTTAAAAACGCACAAAAAGGAATTCAAAAAGGGGAAGATGACCTTTATCGTTTGAGAAAGGAGAAAGCAGCAATAACAAATAGACTACGAGCCATTCGGGAGTCCGAGACTCACTCACAGAGTGTCGCCGATGGCGCATACCGAGGCACAGCGGCTCAAATCGCCCGGGAATTGAAAAGAGATGAAAACAAATATGGGTGGTTAACCGATGAAGTTCCTCTTGACTGCGAATGTCCTGTATCTGAAACAGAGCTATACAAATTGCTGAACGGGCTGCGTGTCCTTACGGATGAGAAGAAGAAGGAACTTGAACAGTTCTGGCCCGGTCTCAATTCAATTACAAATGCTCAACAGTTCGAGCTTCTTGTCAGACAAGAACAAGAAGCTGTAGAGCAGGAAAATACCTTATCAACCGACATCGATGCTGCTTTTTTCCAGAGCGTTTCCGGATTAAAAGAAGAAACGATTCATTCAATTCTGGATAGCCTGAATCAATTATCGAGTGAAATACATAGGATAAAGTCAATACCTCATGATTGGATCCCTGGCGCGATTCGGGACGTATCTTTAGGAAATTGCGCAATCTGGCAGGAATTAATCAGATTTTCCGAGCAGACCATAAGCAATCTAACGGATATCGTTCAGAAAGCCGATTCCACAAATATAACTCTGCCTGAAAATAGTAACACAAAAGCGGTTTATGAAGACGCATTGGTTATAAAAAATCACCTTTCAAACGGAGGCAAGTTACGTTGGGGTCCATTCTGCCCAGGGATTATCAAACCCGTAAGGTACATAATCAAAACAATCCGGGTCAACAGTCGCCCGTGCAACTGCCTTGAGAATGTTGCCTTGTTGGTTGATGCTTTGAGAGTTCAGATTGAATTAGGGCAGGGTTGGGAATACTGGACCGGACGGTCTGAAAGACCAAAAGGTCCATACAATTTGCAGTTTCAAGCATTAATATCTTTAACAGACACGCTTCGTCACATCCTTTCCCTTGAGGAGAAGTTCAATCACTGCAAAAAGATATTAACGAAATGCCGTAATCCTGTTCAGCCGGTATGGTACGAAGAATCCAGCCTACAGAAACTTGCTCATACATGCGAATACGCGCTTGCAAGAATCAACAAACTTAAAATTAAATACAAGATTGAGGAGTTAGAATCACAAATAGCAGTTATTACAAATAAGAAAAATACGCACCCTGTTACAAAAGACATAGTAGAAGCGATTAAGTCTCGCAATATAGATGTTTACATTCGCGCACATATCAAAATCGAGGAGTTGGAACGAGATAAGGAATCTGCTGATTGGGTTAACGGTTCTCTTAGCAGGTTAAAGCAAGTTGCACCTAATTTAGCTGAGAATCTTTCTAAAAACTGCAATGAGCTTTACTGGAACGAACGAATCAAGCAGTTTCCGGATACCTGCCGATGGGCACAGGCGAAGTTTTGGTTGAATGACTTCATAAATAAAGAAGATGAGTCAAGTCTTTCGAGGCGGGAATGCCAAATCGAATCAGAGATAAGTAAAATTATCGCCCATATCGCATCTCTGAAGGCATGGTCTTTCTGTTTCAGTAGGATGAATGAAAACCACAGGCGGAATATGAAGGCATGGCAACAAAATGTGAGGAAAATTACTAAGGGTGGTAAAGGAAAACAAGATTATTGGCACCGTAGGGAAGCACAAAAGCACCTGAACGGATGTCGAGAAGCGGTTCCCGCATGGGTAATGCCTTTGCATCGTGTTTGGGATACTGTTGATCCTTCTCCCGGAATGTTCGATGTCATTATTGTGGATGAGGCATCACAGTGCGGATTTGAGGCCCTTCCACTCTTCTACCTTGGGAAGAAAATCCTCATAGTTGGCGATGACAGGCAGATCAGTCCGGAAGCAGAGTTAGTCAAGTTGGATCCCGTTACTAGGTTGATGGAGGAGTTCCTTCATGATTTTAGATACAAGGCTTCTTTCAATGTAAACATGAGTCTTTTCGCTCAAGGGGAACTCCGCTATAGTACACGCCGCATAATATTGCGAGAGCACTTCCGTTGTATGCCGGAGATCATCCGTTTTAGTAATGATCTGTGCTATTCCGATACGCCGTTAATCCCGCTTCGACAGTACGGACCCGATCGCCTTGTGCCCCTCAATCATGTATATGTCCAAAATGGGTATCGGGAAGGTTCTGAAAGCCGCGTCATCAACCGTCCTGAAGCAGAAGCCATAGTCAATAAAATAGTGGAGCTCTGCCAAGATGATAAATATGAAGGTAAGACGATGGGGGTAATCGTCCTTCAGGGAAATTCTCAAGCCGGTTTGATTGAAAGACAGCTATTGGAGCGTTTAGGCGCGGAAGAAATGGGAAAACGAAAACTCATTTGTGGAAAGCCCTACAGTTTCCAGGGAGACGAGAGGGACATCATGTTTCTCTCTATGGTGGCGGCGCCGAATGAGAGGATCGGACCTTTGGCAATGAGCGACGATGAAAGGCGATTCAATGTATCCGCAAGTCGGGCTCGTGACCAAATGTGGCTGTTTCATTCTGTTACCCAGAACGACCTGAGCGATACCTGTCTGCGCAAGCGGCTGCTGAGATTCTTTGAAGAAACCCGTATCCAGGAAATTGCAGGTATCAATGTCAATGAGCTCAAACAACTGGCCGAGCGAGCCAACCAATCCACGGAACGACCACCTGGACCATTCGATAGCTGGTTTGAGGTGGACGTTGCATTGGAAATAGCGGGAAGAGGTTACCAAGTAATTCCGCAGTTGAATGTTGCTGAAAAATTCATAGACATCGTAATAGCGGGAGGACAATCACGTTTAGCCGTTGAATGTGACGGGGATTATTGGCATGGCGCTGAACAGTATGAGCAGGATATGGAGCGACAGCGGAAGCTGGAACGATGTAAGTGGGTATTCTACCGTGTTAGAGCTTCTACATTTTACACCGATAAGGAGAAGGCATTAGGCGACCTATGGCGGCTGCTGGAAGAGAGGGGGATTCATCCCACGTATGAATATCCATCGGGTGGAAAAGAATGCGACGTAGCGGACGAGGATAAGAAAATTTCCGGTAAAAGAGTCGAGGTCGGCGATACGGTGGTTTACGTCGATGAGGACGAACCGGATTCAGAAAAGCAGGCACTTATCACGCGCGGCCCTTCAAATCCTGAATCGGGAGAAGTAACTGTCAATGCGCCGATTGCACAGTCGTTCTTGGGGGCGTCTGTCGGACAAGTGGTTGAAGCAAGGCTCCCAACCCGTAAAGCACATTTGCGTATAATCGATATACGTAAAGGGGGAACATAAGAAAAGGGCGCTGTCGTACCAACAACGGCTAAACAAGGGGCACGCTTGACAGGGGAAAAACCCGGCAATAAATTGCCGGGCTAAATATCTTACAGGACCCCCTGCGTAAAGGAGGGGGCTAAACGTGGATGCCAACGGGCTTTTTGTCAGTATTCTTTGAAGTTTCTCATCCATTCGGGCCAGTCGCTGGGTCTACAGCCGCCGCCGGCTGTCCACGGGCCGTTGATGTTATACTTTCGGTGCCACCTGAGCTTCCAGAGCTCCTTCAGCCCCACCTTCCGAACAGACCAGTCCAAAAACAGATGATTTACAGTTCCGCTGCCGTGCCGATCAATGCAGAAGTGCATCATTTCCCTGCCGGCTCCCAGCCATTGGCCGTTGAATACCGGCGGCTTGCCACGCAGACCCGTTTCGGAAGGCCCGCCGCCTCGCCACATCGTATCCGCGAAGACGGGGATCTGGTCTGCGCTTCTGACGTCTCTGGTCCTCCAGTTCAACTCGACTGGACGGTTCTGGATTTCCGTCTCTCCCAGTGCCGGATTGTAGAGCCAGGAATTGGCCCCATAGCTGGCTTCTTCCCGGAGGTCGGCGTATCCGCCTGCTCCCATCACGAAGGTGTTAAAAGGGCCGCCGTTGTCATCGCCGCTGGGCAGACGTTTGGTCGCCATCGGGCACTTGAGAATGGCCGACCTGGTTTGGTATTGAGGCCGCAGCGCTATTACCCACGTTCCACGCCTCCAGTCCGGGCCGGTGGGAAGGCCGGCGCCACAGAAATAGCCGTTGTTATCATCGCAATACATCGACCATATCACGCCCCACTGCTTGAGCAGAACCTGACAAGAAACGGTTCTCGCCTGCTTCCTTGCCAGGGTCAGGCTGGGCAGCAATATCGCCATCAGAAGTGCAATGATAGCTATTACCACCAGCAGCTCTATCAGTGTGAATCCGCCATGCGTCCGATGGATAAATGCTTTTTGTTTACCCACAATAGCAGCCTCCCATACGTACCGGAACTCCGCTTGGGCTAATATTAGTATACTCTATGTGGAATTATCTTGCAAGATGAGAATTACGCAGTTGTTAGGCGAAGTTTTCTTGACGAACGAGCGGCTGATTTGGTATAAAGAAAGCAGTGGTTTGCAATATGCGGTGCAGATATTCAAGAGTTTGAGCATCAATCTTTTTGAAGGAGGAATATTATGTGTAGAAAACTGACTTATTCACTCTGCATTGCCCTGGTGCTGGGCCTGGCCGGTAGCGCCAACGGGCAGCTCGGCAAAGGCAAGATCCTGTTCGAGTGGTTCGAGGGCACCACGGGCGGCACCATAGACCAGCTCGTGGACGGCAGGAATCCGAACTATCCGAACAACCCCACGACGTACGAATGGCGGAGCAGTTTCCTGGGGCCGGTCAACCGAAGCGACAATTTCGGCACGCGTGTCCGGGGCTACCTTTACCCGCCTGCCGACGGCGATTACACATTCTGGATCTATAGTGACGACCACAGCCGGCTCTGGCTGAGCACTAACGACGACCCGGCGAACAAGAGCCTGATTTGCCAGGTGCCCGGCAATACCGCCGCGAACGAGTGGACCAAGTACCCAGAGCAGAAGTCCAGTCCCATCACGCTGAAGGCCGGCCAAAGGTACTACATCGAGGCGCTGCACAGAGACGGCACCGGCGGCGACCTGCTCGGCGTCGGATGGGGAGGTCCAGCCATCGGGGCGGGTCCCGTGATCATCGATGGCGTGTATCTGGCAGCGTATTTGAGAGCCGTCGACTTTATGGCCGGCAATCCCGACCCACTGGATGGTGCCAAAAGTGTGACCTCCCCGCTGGTGAAGTGGACGGCGGGACTGACCGCGAGCTTGCAAGATGTGTACTTCGGCACTAATCCCACGCCGGGGCCGGGTGAATACAAAGGCCGCCAGACATACCTGCTATACTTCCACACTGACGGCCTTATATCGGGCACTACCTACTACTGGCGGGTCGATGAGGTTGAAGCCGATGGCACTACGATATACACGGGCAAGGTCTGGAGCTTTACGGTTCCCGTCCTGACAGCCTATGACCCCAAACCGGCTGATGGTGTCGCATACGTGTATACAGATGTGGACCTGACCTGGGGTGCGGGTTTCAGTGCGATTTTTCACGATGTGTACTTCGGCACTAACGCGAGCGATG
>JAFNGF010000311.1 GCA_017885385.1 Planctomycetota bacterium | reverse complement strand
CCGAACGTCCACCGCACTTTTTCAACTGCCCTGTCGGCAAGCTTTGCGGGCGGGCAAATCGGCGGGTGGGACGGCGGCGGCAGAAATTTCGATGGAATCATTGATGAGTTTCGCATTTATGACCATGCGCTGAGCCCTGAGCAGGTAGAAGAAATAGCCAAATTCGAATATGAGCTTTGGGCCATTAGGGATATTGACAATTGGAAAAGTCCTTCAACCGTAATCCACGTCGACGGCCAAGCCGGCAATGACACCAACCCGGGTACCCAGGAAGAACCGGTCGCCACTATTGGCAAGGCCCTTGGGCTTGTTCCTGGGCTGGGCACAAAAGTTCTGATATATCCGGGCACATACCGTGAAGCGAATCTGCAACTAACTAAGTCCGGCACTAGATTTGAGCCTATCATTATCGAGGCAAACGAGCCGGGCACAGTGATTATAAGCGGCTCGGAAATCTGGAACGGCTGGCAAAACATCGGTGGCGGGACATACACCCACTCCTGGCCGTACGATTGGGGGGAAAATACATGGGGCTGGGATTTTCCTGAGGGTGTTCTCGACATTAGCAGACGCCGAGAGATGGTCTTTGTCGATGGCGAACTTTACACCCAGACCTCTCAACCGGCGGGCGCTCCCGCCAAGACGTACTGCGTTGACGAAGCTAATGACAAGTTGTATCTATTCATGCCCCCCGGTCAGAGCCCTGCCGATCACATGATCGACGTGGTTACAGGTGACGTGCTGTTTAACTGCGGGAGGGACTACTACACGTTACGCGGGCTGGTCTTCCAGCACGCCAATGTTGCGGTATGGGCGGGGGGCTCACACATATTGATCGAGGATTGCTCCTTCAATTACTGCAACAGTCAAGGGATATACTTAGGATGGGGTGGCTCAGAGGATATTGTCATGCGAAGATGCGCCGGCAATCACAACGGCCTCCGGAGTTTCTACCCCGACCGGCCCATCTTTGATGTGCTGATAGAAGATTGCATCACTAATTATAATAATTGGCGCTTATACTGGGGAGGCGATATAGGTGCGATGAGTATGAAGGTTATGTATGCCAGGCATATGGTTGTCCGGCGCCACGAGGCTGTGAGTAATCTGGCCAAGGGCCTGTGGTTTGACTGCGACAACAGAAATATTGTTGTCGATGATTGCCTGATAGCCAATAACCTCACCGACGGCATCTGGTCGGAGATTAATCCTGACGGCGTGGTAATTCGCGATTGCGTTATCGCTCATAACCAGTCTACAGGCTTGGTCATTGCCAACAGTGAGCACCTGATTATCGAAAACAACAAGATTTTCGGCAACAACTGGCAACAGCTTAGTATGTGGGAGCCGGACGAGTACAGGGATATTGAAGACGAGTTCACAGACCTCGTCACCCATAATCTGGTCTTGAAAAACAACTGGATAATGGGCGAAACTTCATCCGAGAAACTTCTCAATTGGGCGGGATGGTCGGGGCTGTACTCGACGATGGATTCGCAAAACAACAAATGGTATCGGCCGGGTGCGAGAGATGGTTTCTACATTGATTGGTCCAACAAGAACTGGACACAGTGGCAGGCACTTGTGCCCCAAGATACCACATCGGTGTATCTTTATTCGGCGCCCGATTTGAGTCCTCCGACGCCGGACCCACTCGGCTGGCAGACTGAGCCGACGGCGAGCGGCAATACCTCAATTACAATGACGGCTGCAACGGCGACGGATACTGGCGGCGTGGAGTATTACTTTTGCAACCTGACGGACCGCACCCACGATAGCGGCTGGCAGAGTGAGCCGATATATCACGACACCGGCCTTGCTCCAGACAGGAAATACTTCTACAGGGTCCGTGCGCGTGATGCTTCGGCGGAGCTGAATGAAACTTGGTGGTCGGTCCCGGCCTGCGCAATAACCCTTGCTACTGCCACAGACGAGCGCACGCTGACGGTGTCGTCCACATCGGGCGGCTCAGCATCTGCGCCGGGGGAAGGTACGTTCACCTACGACCATGGAACTGTGGCAGCTACTGCTGCGACCGCCGAGACCAACTATCACTTCGTGAATTGGAGCGGGACGGCTGTCGATGCCGGTAAGGTTGGGGACCCCAACTCGGCTAGTACGACCGTCACGATGGATTCTGACTACACACTCCAGGCAAACTTCGCAATAGACCAGCGAACATTAACAGTATCTTCGACCTCCGGTGGTAGTGTTTCAGTCCCTGGCGAAGGGGCATTTGACTACGATCATGGCACTGCTGTTTCGGTCACTGCCACACCTGAATTGAACTGCCACTTTGTGGAGTGGGCGGGAACGGCTGTTGACGCGGGAAAAGTCGCGGAGCCAAGCTCAGCAAATACAACCGTTGCAATGGATGCGGACTACACGCTTCAGGCGAACTTCACCTGGGCAGCCGTGAAGGTTGTCACCCGGCCACAGCCCACCGATTGCACTGCAACCACTGTCCCAGAGCATTGGCCTGCCTACCGGGAGCGCGAAACGTTCTACCTCGAGCTGTGGGCACAGATCACGCAGCCTCCCCCCGATAGTAATGGGCTCAGTTGTGTGTTCAGTGATGTGACGTTTGACAGCAACATCGTGTCAGCCGAATCCATCGACCATTGTGCCGACTTCGCCACATTCGCCAGCGGTAGCATCGAGCCTGACCGGGTCGATGAACTGGGTGGCTGCGTGCTGGCCAGCGGTTTGGGTATCACCCCACAATGGGCTCTGATTGCACGTGTCAAGATGACTGCCTGGGCTGAAGGTCAAACAGACTTATCTTTGACCTCTGCCGGTACAGGTTGTTCAGTTATCGGATACGGGCTTATCCCGTCTGATGAAATCAGCTTTGCGCCCTGTCAAGTGACCATCGGCGACGTCCCGGAGACCTGCCTTTATGATCTCGATGGCGATGGTTTTCTGGGTCCAGGAGACTTATCTCTGTTTGTCTGCTGCTGGCTACGTGCTGCTACTGATTCTGGATGCGATGGGAAAATCCCTTGCGTTGATTCCGATTTTGACTGCGATGGCACTATTGGTCCTGGCGACCTTGCCTGGTTTGCCACCGGTTGGCTGAACCAGTGCGGTGATCCCGCAATCAAGTTGCCACTTTGCCCCCGTGGGTCGACAGCAGGGAGGATACCTTCGGTTTGGTCATCACGGGATCGGCGGTGATACGCATCGCGAGAGTTTCAGGAAGTGTTCGGCACTGCTCACCGGCGGCGGATGGGTGAAGTGAGGTTTTTACCAGCCCTTTTTACTGAAAATTACGGGGATGGTTTGCAGCAGTATATACAGATTCAGCAGCAGAGACCTCCTCTGGATGTACAAAAAATCATACCTGAGCTTGTGTTCGGGCTTCAAATTGTAGAAACTTCTTACCTGAGCCAGTCCCGTCAGCCCGGGCTTGACGGTCAATCTTATGCCCTGCAGGGCTTTGTGCTGGGTTACAAAATATGGTCGTTCCGGCCTAGGCCCGACTAAGCTCATATCGCCCCGCAATACGTTGATTAATTGGGGAAGCTCGTCCAGGCGGGTCTTGCGTAAGATGCTGCCGATCGGCGTCACCCGCGAGTCGTTTTGGGATGCCAAGACGGGCCCGGTGTGCTCCTCGGCGCCGTTAACCATCGTTCTGAACTTATACAGCGTAAAGACTTTCCCGTTTTTACCTACCCTCTTTTGCTTATACAAGCTCGGCCCGCCACAGACGGTTCTGATTAGAAACGCTATTAGAACCATCACGGGCGCAGCCAGAAAGAGAATGGCAACCGAGCCTACAATATCCAAGGCTCGCATCAGGACCTCACAAGCATTCGGTTTGTGTGATAATGAGCCGGCCGACGGATAAACAAGTGTGCTGTCTGGAATGATTCCAGCGGCCAGCCTGCCGTCGAAAGCGGCTGCTGAATGTCCATTATCGCCATTTAGCTCTTGGACGACCGATACTGTTTGGCCCGCCCATTTCCGGGTGTCGTGCTCAACGTCCAGTCCCTGTGACATAAATTCCCCCATCCCTGGTCAAGTCCCCAACAGTCTTTATGCCAGCCCGTGTTGGCTGTTTCTAACCCGATGATTGTAAGGCTCAAGGGTGCCGGTTCAAGGGAAAAGTCGGTGACAAACAACTTTTTAGTTTACGGCCGATAATGACAGCACTTTCTGCAAACCCTGCCCGCCACCGGCGTTAAATATTTTTAATCTTTGTTCACAAGGCCATCGAGCCTCGCCAGGGTGTCGGCGTTCTCCGCAGTGAGGAATAGGGCTTATCCATCTTGACATTGGCTTTGATTGGGTTTGCTTTTGCCGGGCCTGAAGACGCATAAATTTTCATACGCCTTTGTATTATAAGGGCTTGCGCTCATTTCGCCTTTTCGGAAATTGGCTTTGTTTTGCAAAAAAAGGGCCGATTTGTAGAGGATTCTCGACAATTGTAGAACAAGTTGGCTGTATCCTTGTTCCTTCGGGTGCGCTCAGGACAAGCTTCTGTCTTGTGTCTTCTGTCATCTGTCTTCTGTTAGTATTGCGATTCTATTTAATTTTGTTAGGTATATATTATACCCGATAGGCGGTTTGCCGTCAAGCGAATTCCGGACAAAATCGCCCTGACTACACTGCTATTCGCGCTTCGCAGGCCTTTTGAGCAATTGGGCGAATTTCAAAAGCGGCTTTCGCCAGAAGAACTGTAACGGCAGCCGTAGGCCATTGGCCCTGAAGGCCCTGATTATTTCCTTGTTACCCTCGATAACGCCGCGAATCGTGTTGGCTCTGCCGCCCGGCCGCATTCGGACAAGGATCTTCGGAATATAGCCAAGCGTAATTCGGTGCTTTTCGATAAAACGCAGCATTAGTTCAAAATCGGCAGCGGTTTTGTACTTTGTGTTGAAAGCTCCGTACCGCTCAAACACAGATTTCCGACAGAAGAACGCCGGGTGGGGCGGCACCCAGCCGTAATAAAAGGCGTTCGGTCTGTATTCGCCCGCCTGCCAATACCGGACAACCTTACTCCCATCCTTGTGATCTACATAGGCTAAGTCGCCGTACACAGCATCCAGATGGTCTGCCGTCAGTAGGGGTACTACCTCCGAGATAACGTTGTCATAAGCATAAACATCGTCTGCGTTGAGAAAGGCAATAATGTCGCCGGTCGAAGCCTTTATCCCTTTATTCATGGCGTCGTAAATTCCTTTGTCAGATTCAGATAGGCACGAGGAAATTCGATTTCGATACTTTTGCAGAATCTTCCGCGTGCCGTCCTCAGACGCACCATCAACGACAATGTATTCAATATCCCTGTAGTTCTGGATCATCACACTCCTAACAGTATCCTCAATTGTCTCTGCGCTATTCAGGCAAACAGTAATTATTGAAACCTTCATTTATTCACTCACTCAACAAACCTCTAAACGCATACCCTATTTACGTCTACTCGTCACGGATGAAGCGGTATAGGCTTCCCACTCAAAATACAATTGTACACCGTCAAAAACTTGGGGACAACTCTATCCCAAGTATAGTTCTGCTTGATCAGAGCCATTCCTCTCTGCCCCATCGCTTTGCGCTGCGAGTCCGGCATATTCAGCATTTCCCGAAGAGCTTGACCGATCTCTCCTTGTTGGGGTGGTACCCAGCGACCGGCATCAATTTCCTGCAACTGTTGCCAAGGAGTGCCGGTAGTAGTTATAACCGGCGTTCCGCAGGACAGCGCCTCTGCCACAACGATCCCAAAGTTCTCCGAATAGGACGGCAAAACAAAGACGTTCGCGCGTCTCAGCAGCGCAAGTTTCTTTTGACCCCGTATCATTCCCATCATACGCGTTTGCGAGCTAATATTGAATTTATCAATTAGCCTCTCGACCACCTTTCGATAGCCCCGGTCGTCAGGTCCGGCGATAACCAGCACAGCATCTTTGTAAGCGGGACATTTCACAACGTCTGCCCAGGCGGGAATCAGTAGATCCAGGCCTTTCTCCGGACTTAAACGTGACATGAACAGCACTACCAGTCTATCTCTCAGATTCGGCCAGTAATCCTCGGCCTCGGAACGATCTCCGCCAGTAAATTCATCGGTATCAACACCATTTGGGATAATGGTTACGGGGCCGCGATAGCCAAGCCGTCGGAAGTTCTCAGCTTCGTGCATGGAAGCAGCATGGAGACAGGCTGCATGCTGGATCACAGTTTTGCCAACGATATGAAGGTAAGTAGCTTTCTTGAACCACTTGAGCCGATTGCTTCTCAGCGCCCAAGGGCCAAGAGAACCCGCGGGGCTGACTATATAAGGGACGTCGTTGACGCGGCCTATACGGCTTGCTGCATATACGGGATGGGGCCAGAATTCATTAAGATGTAAAATGTCAAGCGAGCTAATTGCAGCCGATAGGCCGCGAACAAAGTCTCTGGACCGATGCCACGAACGAGGCCAGACAGTATCGAAGATATGAGCCGAATCTATCGAGTCCAGCTCTTCACGGTCGCTGTTATCGGCGGTAGCCCAATAGGAGACGTTGTGCCCAGCACTGGCAAGCGCTCCGCCAACATTCTTCACGACTGTGACCGGCCCCCCGAAACGCTCAGCCAGATACGGCAGGACAAACGCGATATTCATATTTCGACCTGCGTTTTTCAATTTTACAGGGGGTAGATTCCCAGGTTAAAAATACCTCGTGAGCTTGTCCACTACTTTCGTCGTTGCGAAAGTAGAAAAGAGGTCCAACGATTTGATCCGTGTTCTTTCTGCCTGCAGTATTTCAAAGCTGGAAAATCTTTGCACCTTTTCTCTGAGCTCATCAAAGTCTCGTATGATTAGTTCCGCACTTCCGACGATTTGTCTTATGGCCCCTACGTCACGTGATATGACAACGCATTCTGTGGCCAATCCTTCAAGCACAAGAAGAGGCAGATTGAGTGTTTTTTTGAGGTTCTTGTAAGGCAAAACCAAAATGTCCGTTTCCGATAAATATCGAAGCACGTCCTGTTCCTTGCCAGGGTCGTAATGATACGAGCAGTGTCGCTCTGCAGAGTAATCCACGGCAGCTAATGCTCCCAGCCTTTTATGTAATTCGACCGACTTAGCATCGTCGGCAATATAGTATCCTCTTATCCTGCAAGTGACCTGATTCGAACGCGATAACGCATCAAAAACAGAGGACAGCTCGTATAAACCCTTGTTAGGATCTATCCTCCCCAGAAATGATATAACCACCTTGTGTTTGGGTCTTCGCAGCGAGGCGGAAAAATAGCAATCAGGCACAGGAGGTGGGAGCCAGACTGCTCGAACTCCATCATGTTTTAACTCATCCACAAGGTTTGGTGACACGGCAAAGACTGTACTGCAGAACATTGCTCTGAAGGTCTTTCTCAACCATCTCTTAGTACTACTATCTGCTCCTGTCATAAAAATTGTGAAGAATTTGACGACTTTTTTATTTCTCTTCTTAAAGGCTAAATATTTCGGGTAATATCTTTTGTGAATATACACTTCAACCACTATATCGCACTTTAGTTTGCTCAATCCTTTTAGAGCATCTGAAAAGGAGCGGTGGTATTGCAAAATCAAATGGTCACCAAAGAAATCAGTCAGTGTCCGATTCTCATCTGCTCCGTACATGGTCACCGCCACAGTGTGGCCCGTGCGTGACAAACCTGTTGCCAAGCGCCGCGTAATAGACTCGGTTCCGCCTAACTTCATTGGGTCACAAGCGCCGACCCAACCTAAGAAGCTGATGTTCATGCGACCGGTCACTTTTGACCTATAACCAGGTAGGTCTCAGAAAAAACTAAGAGAAGGTAACGGACTGGCGCACACGCAGTTATCGCATGACGCGAAAGGAAGTTGAAGAATCTAAGCATGGCCATTTCGTACTTGTGTTGGAGTTTGTCGCCCAGCCAAGGTAACGAATAACGTCCATGAATGAACAAAGGAGATCGCAGTACGACCGGATAAACATCGACTTTTGCGCAACCACATTTCAAGAACATCCGCCTTAGCCGAAAAGGCAGAATCTTTGCCATCGGAAGACTCGGCTCCAATATGGATTCTCCTTTCCGAAGAAAGAACCTCCTCAAAAAGCCCCAGAGTTTGGCTCGGACGGTTATCAGGGTAGGAGAGGTTTTGGTGACCACAACCACCTTGCCCCCCTTCTTAGTCAGTTCACACATTTTTCTTACGGTTTGTAGTGGGTCTGAGAAATACTCAATAACACGAACCGAAAAAACCTTATCGTAGGTTCGTGAGTCGTCATATTCATCAAAATTGACTTGCTGAAACGTAACGTTCTCGGGTTGCACTCTCTTTCTAGCCTGCATGAGCATGTCTCTCGATATGTCGATGGCTGTTATATGATGGCATCTGCGAGAAACAAGATCCGTCCAGAGTCCTGGTCCGCACCCTATCTCCAGCACTTCATCCGTGTCCTGCACATCAAGAAAGTCAAGCAAGTACTCCATCGTGATATTGTAATCTTCTCTCGCCACGTCTGATCCAAGCCATCGGTTCTCTGCAAACCGTGACGAGTCATAGTCGAAGTAACGCCTGACCCTATCCTGATTCGATTTGATATCCGCACAACTCATATTCTTTAGCATTCACCTTGCTCCAATTCTAGAATATCCGCTGAGTAGCCACGCGTTCGCTCAGTGCCGTGGCCCAATAGGAAACATTATGCCCCTCAGCAACCAACACCTTCCGATGTTTTTTGCGCCTGTAACTGGCCCGTCAAAACGGTCAGCCAGATACGGCAACACAAACGATATGTTCATCCGTCCCTCCGAGTTGACGGAGAACGTTGAACATTGTTCTTGGATATGATACTGCTTTGGCAGGGTGCGATTCGTTTTTGCCGTTTTAGCGCCAATCCGTAAACGACGAAGAGGAGCCAATTCACAGGGAACAGTTCTATTACATTGCTACCTAATGAGGCCACCATCGCCGAAGGAATGGCTAACAATGCGATAGGATTGATCCCTTGACATTTGTTGTCAGCAGCTTTTTTGAATAAATAGATGTTAAAAGCTATAAACAGGAGTAGCAACAAGGCTCCTGCTTGTGCGATAATCGATGCAAATAACGAATCTGATATAAACAAGACGTCCGCACCTCTTAACTCAATAGGATTCAATTTTAGAAATGTCAAAGCCGCATTACTACCCACTCCTAAACCTTTCCCTATTACTATCTCTTTAAGTCCTGCTGACGAAATGAGATTTGCAAGGATGTCCATTCGCCCTCGCACTGATGTATATATATCGCGTCGCGCAGTTAAGAATTGCAAGTTTGCAAAGGCCCATAGCGGAATCAGCAAAAGGGCAGGGAGTACCGAGGCTTTTATGTATCGGTGTACTTTCGAAAAGAATAAAAAGTAACTTATCAAAAGTACTGATAGAGTGATTACTCCTGCGCCGGAACCCGCCAAAAATATGAAGAAAATTGATGGGCCGATGAATAGCCAAGTAGTTTTGGTGAGCCCTTTGTACAGGTACATATCAAAGCCCACCTTAAAACACAACACAAAGCACACAAAAATAGCAAAACTCCAAGGGTGAATAAATGTTCCAAACGGTCTGGCAGCTAATCCCCAATAAGTAACTCCTGCGATAGGCAAGCCGTAGAGCGATTGTGCGAAAGCCAAACAAAACTCTAATAGAAGTAAAAACGACAATATCCTCACTACAGTCCTAATGGTATTCATGTCAAAGTATTTATATGCAATGAAAATCAATAGAAGAGGCGAGAAAGCTCGCAAGCCCATCACCGCCAAGAAAGGATTAAGGGTTAAGCATGTAATGAAGAAAGAAATAAGAATTATCGTTATCATCAACCAAACAAGTGGCGTGTTGAGAAATTTGCTTCCACTTAAGACATCAACAAAAAATAATAGGAAGATTAGGAGAAGCAACAAGTCTTTTGTTCCTTTTATAAAGATTTCAGCCTCTGTATTCACAGTGCCAGACAATATCGAAAGGACCTTGACAAACTCCTGAAGGCCGAAGATTGGCGTTAAAATGAGTGCTATATAAAGCAAACCTGGTATTAGTTTCTTGGACATCGGATACTCTTATTTAAGGAGCCCATGGGGTGTGACTGGCAAACTTCCTCTTGAAGAGGTAGACGGCATCGCCTTGGACTATATGGATCACCGTTCGGATTGCCCTGATGAAGGTCAGGTAGGATAAGGCAAACACCCTGCTCTTGCAGGTGCAGTACTTGTCCTTTATGATTCTGTGTTCCTTTTTCGCAATATGGTGCAACGTTGCCGTCTTGGAACTTCGATGCATCCGGGCACCCGCGAAAAACTCTCGAACAAATGCGAACTTCGCACGAGCCAAGGCAAATCTGACAAACAGGTCATTGTCCAAGCAATGCACGAAATCCGGATTAATCTCACCGACGCGGCGATACAGATCTCTCGTCCAGAACGAAGCGGACTGAGAAATTCCAAATCCTCCGTAAAGAAAGCCAAGTCTTGAGATATGGGGCATATACGGAGTCAGTCTTCTCTCCGCAATAATTCTGTCTTCCTCATCTGTTAAGCAAACGTTACCATAAACTACGCCTACGTCAGGAATATTCTTAAAAACACCAGCTATGCGATATAGCGTTCCGGACAAATAAACATCATCTGAGTTCAGCCAAGCAAGAATCTGTCCAGTACTCTGGCGGAATCCTTTCTTTATGGCATCTGCTTGTCCGGCATCCTTTTCGCTTACCCAATAAGCCAGGTACTTCTCATATCTTTTTATTATCTCGACACTGTCGTCAGTAGAACCACCATCAAGAATGATGTACTCAAGATTAGGATAATTCTGGTTCAAAACGCTCAAGATGGTTCTTTCCAGAAAGCGTCCCTGGTTGTAGGAAGGAGTGACTATTGATATCTTAGGCCAGGATGGGTCTTTCCTAAGAATTGTTCGGCCATTGAAATTTGCCTTCGACACGAATTCCGCTATTTGGGCAGAAGTGAACTTTATCATTCTTGGCTATCGCCTGCTACTTGACCGCTTCCAAATTAAGACTCACTGGGAACGCTGTCCCATTTACTAGGATATCGGAATTAGCCCAATCCCGGAAGTTGTGATTTGCCACGCAGTCAGGGTCCCATGATCTGACTTCGGTGAAGCCCGCCTCTTTGAGCCTCGTGGAGAGGACTCCCTGAAGACCCAACGGTCGGTACACATTGCACATACGGTTCTGGGCTCCCACGAGAAGGCGCAGTGGGCCAGCCAATTCGGCGCATAATGTCGCCACAACTATTCACATTCGCCGTAACGCCTTGACCTGACGCCAAGTAATCCTATAAATACACATGCAGCATATTCCCATCAACAAGGCGATAATCCCGGGGATTTTCGTCTGCTTCAATACCTTGCTCTTGTTCAACATGATTCTACATGTGTTCATCTTTACATACGCACGTGCTACCTTCTTGGGATGGTATTCTCTATAGATGCCTGCAAGCTCATGCATTCTTTCATATCCTCCCGACCCACTCTTGTGTTTAGAATGAATTCTATAGACTGACAAGAAATCATCCACGGGATGAAAGAGTACAGACCGTTTCTTTGCCCGAATAAACCATTCCCAGTCAAAGCCCCAAGAGAGATCCTCTCGTAAGGCGCCTGTTGCTTCGAAGGCGGCTCTTGTCCAAAAGCTGGATGGCTGTATGATATAGTCACATAACTCTATATTGGAAACTTGATGTCTGTATTTTACATTGCTTCCGCGTGCGGCAAACTGTTCCTCATACAGGTGCAAACAGTTTCCAAAAATTATTCTCAAATCATTTTGGATTTGTCCTTTTGAGAAAATTCCAGAAACAAGCTGTAACGTACCTGGTAAATACATGTCGTCCGAATTGAGCCAAGCTATTATTTCGCCCGAAGCTATTGAAAAGCCACGGTTTATTGCACTTGCTTGCCCATTATCCTTCTTACTCTCCCAATAGGAAATATGACTCTCGTATTTCCTTATGATATCAAGCGTATCATCTTGGGAGCCTCCATCCATTATTATATATTCAAGATTTGGATAATTTTGGCCTATTACTGACTGAATGGTTGCCTCTATGTATTTTCCCTGATTAAGTGAAGGGGTGACTATCGAGATCTTGGGCCAGGAGGCGTTCTTGCCAAGAACCGTCCCCTCTTTGAAGCTCGGCTTGGTCACGAAGCCCCTGATTTGCGCTGAAGCGAAATTTGTCACTACCTCTCTCCTAATGACGCCTCTGTTTCATAGGAATAGCCTCGACAAGAAGGTTATTGGTAAGTTTGCATCTTGAAGCAATGAATATTGATCGTGTCAAAGTTTTTGTTGACGGTGGCGAAGACCAATCTATGGGAAATTCCTCATGATTCGGCTGCGTTATGGGCATATATACGAATTCAAAGTGACGCTTGAGCCGGTTAAAGACCCATTTTCTGCTGGGCCGGCAACCCTGACCGGATGCGCTTTGCGTTGGGTCTTCCACACGTTCTCTACAAGGATTAATCGATTCCCCATTGTCGAAAGAGATACAGGTCTCCAAAAGAAGCATCTTGCGACAGTGGCGAGCCATGAACTCTATAGCTTCGCCAGGCTTTTTGAGGTGGTAAAGCAAGCCATAGCAATAGACTATGTCGAAGGACCCGTCAACGCTCATATCACGCGGACAGTCAAGATCAAGATGCCTGACCTGCAAACCAGGATATCGGCAGCGCAGTATTTCCAGGTTCTCGAGCCTTGCGTCGGTACTGACGACCTGGCATCCGCGGTCTAAGAAAAAGCTGGTATGATCACCGATGCCAGCCCCAACCTCCAACACTGTACAGCCAGCAATATCGAGTCCCAAGCTCGCAAGATGTTCTTGCCGTCTTTGGTTATGTCGCAGATAGTGACATGAAAGAAAAGCCCTCGTTGGAGGAGTTTTAATTCTGAAGATTTTCTTAATAATGTTTTTGGCTGTACCTATCACAACTTTGCTCTATTACGGCAATTTTATTGCCACAAGGTTCTGCTCCAGCACGAAGTCTAAGGGGCGTTCTGCAAGTCCGGATATGTTTCCGTGGCTATCGAAACAACGCATCCGATACCCGAGACTTTCCAAATAGTCCCACGTTTCTATAGCCTTATATCCAAAACCATCTGTATTCACATCCGCCAGTTCCAGAAGTATGGTCGGTGCGTCACTTCGCAACAGAAGTTTCTCTCCTCCCTGTAAAGCGAACAGCTCCGCTCCTTCGATATCTATTTTCATAAAATCGACACGGTAAATCCCCATTTCCTGGACGTAGTCGTCCAGTCTCATGGTCTTGACCTCTTCATAGCCGACTACAGTTCCTTCTTTTCGCTTATGGGAACCGAGGGAGCCGTATACTTCAGCTCCTTGTTCGTATCGGGATAATTTAGCCGTCCCGCAAGTATCGCAAACGGCAACATCGTTTAGCACACAAATCTGCGACAAGCCATTCAATTCAACGTTAAATTTCAATTCACGAAACATTCTATGGCTTGGCTCGAAGCTATGAACCTGTCCTTGCTGTCCCACACACCTTGCTGCCAGGAGCGTGTACTGCCCCAAGTTGGCCCCCAGATCAAAAACAATCATACCCAGCTTGAGAAATTTCTTCACGAAATTCCAGCAATCAGGCTCAAAAACCCCATCAATGTAAATGTTTTTTCCTATAACATCGTGTGGGTAAATCCGAACCCTCAAGTCTCCACCCAACCTTGTAATAATGGGTTTTCCCGGACAGTTTCTTTGCCAATAATTCCACACGCGTCGCTTTAGCGACCGCAGCGCTGTATCAATAGTTAACGTTTTCAAAGTGTTCAGCCTTTAGGCGGCTCACATCGTTCTGCAGATATGACTCTGCAACCGAGCTCAGCATTCTATGATTTTGGAAGAGAATGTATATGCTAGTTACTGCCATGCCAGTCAGGACCGCCCAAACAACATGAATCACAGAGAGTGATGCTCCAAGCATAATAACCGAAACTACCACCAAGGCGCTCGTTCCTGCCTGGATTGAGTAGGCATAGAAGCATTGCCTGACTCGACCCAAACCAAGAAGGGTGTAGTATGCCGGAACACATAACAAGCTGGCAAACGTAGCTATCAGCATAATTCGAAATGCGTCCGGCAAAACTGTAACGAATCTCTCCCTGAGCCAGATTCTGAATAAGATGGTACAGAACACAAATAAGGCGGCATATACAGGCGCACCGAAAAGCAAAACAATCTTTATAGCACGATAATTCAATTGTGCGATTCTATCTTTTGCGTACCCGGTCATATTTGCGCCAATCCGGCTGATTTCCGGCATCAAAGCGCTCAGGCCTACCGCGATCAAGGCCCTTACCTGCATGCTTCCATTGAAGGCAATTTCATAAACCGGTATTGTAGAAACTCCTGCATATCGCGAAAGCATCAGCTTATTAAAAGGGCTGAGCAGCATGCTTATAACTGAACCCCCGAATAGCCCCAGACCAAAACCCAGCAGCCGTTTGCAGCATCGGCCGCTTAAGTTGCCTATCCGCAGAAGTCGTATATGAGCAATACGCCAGATGAGAATGACACTAACGATGTGAATCAGCATATAAGAAAGGATACTACCTATCAGCAGGCTTTCTATTCCGTAACCGCTGTACAGCAGAGAAGCAGCCGCTGCCACTGCTGCAATTCGCCCGGCGGACTGGGCCCAGTTCGCCAAATCCATTCTGCCCAGACCCGACAGCGCAGCATTCAGCACGTGGACAATAAACACATATATGCTAAGGGATGCTATGTACGGCAAGAGCCACAATACCATCTGGGCGTTTTCGCCGGTCAGTTTGAAGACGCTGGTGATTTGTGTCCTGAAGGTAAGTATCACGATCAATGCAGCGGCGCCGGCGGCCATCAAGATAGCAATTGCCGTCGTAACGTATTGCTGAATGGCCTGGAGGTTGCCCCGGCCATATTCTTCAGCCACCAGCTTCATAATAGCCTGGCTTATGCCGAGGTCTCCGAGCTGCGCAAAACTCAAAACGGTTGCAAGAACCAGCCAGACGCCATATTTCTCGTAACCGAGGAAATTCAGGTAAATAGGGTAGGCGATTGCCAGGACGCCGGTGTTGACTACTGTCACTGCAACGCCGGAAAACATGTTGATGCGAAGCTGGCTGGAAAACAATCTTCTAATCACGAAATCGCCGCCGGTCGGAGTTTTGTCCGCTCAAGTAGGCTGTAGATACCATTGTTAACTCCGTATCCCCATCGACACGCTAAGCTTAAATTTACGCAGGTTATCGCCCTTGGAAAAAAAGTTCATACTACACACTTATTTAAACATAACTCCTTATGAGAAAAGAACTTAGAAAGTAAAAAATCATACATATATCTAATTTAGTGCTTGACAATCTTGTGTTGAAATAGTAATATAATAAAAATAGGATGTGTAGGTAACAGCGAATCCTGTTGTGAGGAGATGTGGTGAAAGTATTCTTGCTAATACCCAATCAGATTTTCGCTGGTGCATTTGATGCTCCTTGGTTAGGACGTGCCCGAAAGAGGGGAGCGTTTCTGCAATTCACGGGTAGATGTCCGCGATTGTAGTACTTAGAAAAGGAGAGTTGACTATGAACAAAATCTCGAAAATGCTTACTGTAGCCTTGGTTGCATCGGCCTTTATGGCTGCCATTCCAGGCTCGGCGTGGGCAAACATAACCCAAAATGGCAGTTTTGAGACCGGCTCAACAGATCCAGAGTCTTGTCCATGGCATTTCCTGAGGTTATCCACCACGTCAACAGTTATTACAGGCTGGACCGTTGTTAGTGGTGAAATAGACTACATTGGCCCTTCTTGCTGGCCAGCTTCGGACGGTTCACGCAGCCTGGATTTGAGCGGCTATTATCCTGGCGGCATTAAGCAAGACCTTACCACCGTTGCCGGCACAACTTACCTGGTTGAATTTGATATGGCGGGCAACCCTGCCGGTGTCGGTGTACCCAGCGGCAAAACACTCACGGTCTCGGCGGGGAGCGCATCCCAGACGTTCACTTTCAATACAGCAGGGAAAACCTTGACGGATATGGGATGGACAAACAAGTCATGGACTTTCGTCGCCGATGCGGGAACCACAACACTGACATTTATGACACAGGACTATGACTACGGTCCTGCGCTAGACAATGTCCGTGTAGACCCAAACCCAATACCGGCTCCAGGCGCAATTCTACTGAGCAGCATTGGCGTAGGACTTGTCGGGTGGTTTCGCAGACGCAGGACGCTGTAAGATACCTCTTGGTGCTGTGCCGGAGAGGCTCTACAGAAAAACAAGTGAAAACTTGAATGTTTGACGGCGTAGGACGGTCTGATTAGCTCGCCAACGCCCCAAAAACAGCGTAGCTGCGCCGCACGCGAGGGAGCAATAACCTTTGCTCATTCTCTGCTTTGCCGCAGATGCGCCAAACATAACCACTCGCGTTCCCATACCTGCGTCGTTGGGCCTTGTACTTTTTGCCTGTCATTCAAACCGCAGGTCAACACAAACTCCGTGCCCGTCGGTTGCGCTTATCCGCGAAAAGACCCGCACCCACCTATTAAAAATGCCAAACAATTTGACTGAACTGCGCGAGAATATATCCCGCCAACCAGCTCTACTGGCTTTGAGCACTCTAAGGCTCTTGGGAGCATGGCTTGTTCTCTTGCGCCAGCTTTTTCCTCTGGGTCGCAATAATCTTCCTTTTGCTTGTAAGCTCAGCGAAGTCACCGTTGTTAGCATCTTCCGGCCCCGCGTCAGACCCAAATTCCAACGGCTGGCCGGCCTCGATAGCTTTGATCCTGGCAAAATATTCGCGACCAAACGCTACAAATACGGCAAGCATAAGCGAAACCACCCCAGCTAATGCAGTTTTCTTAGTGGTTCCTCGGGGCATTTTTGTCTCCGGCACGATCGCCCTATCCAGAACCTGAATAGTCGGCATGCTCTTGACCTCTTCGATCTTGGCAAGCTCATATTCCTGACACAAGAGCTCGTACAGCATCTCTTTAATTCTTGCTTCGCGGGCGGGAATATTCACAATGTTGCTCAACTGTCGTTCTATCTCTTTGAGCCGATTCTCCAGGAACACCCTTTTGCTTGTGGCCTGCCCCGAGGACAGCCTCTTATTCTGCTGATCCAGCTCATCGACATAGGCGTTGGCCATAGCCGCTGCTCTATTAGGGTCTTTGTCCCTGACTGTTATGGTGACGATACCTTCGTCGGAAACTTTAATCGTGGTGTTCTTTATTAACTTTTTCCTGGCATCTGATTTGTATTCTTTATCGCCGTACACCTTCATCAGGTCAAACTTATCGACAATCGCATCGGCGACGGCTCGGCTCTCGAGGATGCCTACGTACATATCTGCGATACTGGTGACATCGATAGCCTTGCGCAGTATAGAGTCTTTTCCGCTTCCCAATCCGCCAGCTAATGCCGACTCTTTTTGTAGAATGTCTATGGGAGGCACTACTGAGGTGGCAGCAGAATAGGTCTTCGGCAAGCAGAGGACCACAATTGCCGTTGTTACCACGGCAACTGCGCAGAACGATACTATCATCCCGCGATGCTTGTAGATTACTCTAAAGTAATCCAGAAGACTTATCTCGTCATCTTGAATTACTTGTCGGTGCTTTTGACTGTCCCAGCCGTGGTTTTGAATATCGTCCATGAGAAGCGATTTTACCGTACAAAACCCGAAGGCACACTCCTCGCCTTATGGATAAGCCGAGCGATGCCTAAATCGTTGTTCG
>JAFNGF010000310.1 GCA_017885385.1 Planctomycetota bacterium | reverse complement strand
AATGCAGGCGCCGTCAAAGATGCACCCGGCCGTAGTTTCGCGTATCAAAATTATGTCCAATCTTGATATTTCGGAAAGACGCCTTCCACAGGACGGCAAAATCTCCGTGATCGTGGGCGGCAGGGCGATTGACTTGCGAGTCTCCATATTGCCGATAAACCATGGAGAAAAAGCCGTTATCAGGGTCCTGGACAGCAGATCCATTATGCGAGGCCTTGAACAGCTGGGCATGGAGCCTAATGTGGAGGTGGCCTTTCGTGACCAGATAACGCTGCCTCACGGGATATTACTGGTTACAGGCCCCACCGGCTCCGGCAAGAGCACCACCCTGTACTCGGCCCTGTGCCAGATGGACGGTGACAAATTGAATATCTCAACGGTTGAAGACCCGGTCGAGTACGAGCTTGATTTCTGCAATCAAGTGCACGTCAACGACAAGATCGGGCTGACATTTGGCGCGGCGCTTCGGAGTCTGCTGCGCCAAGACCCGGACATAGTAATGATTGGTGAGATTCGCGACAATGAGACGGCGCGTATCGCAGTGCAGGCCGCCCTGACGGGACATTTGGTGCTTTCCACGCTGCATACCAACGACGCCACAAGCAGTATCACCAGATTGGTCAATATCGGCATCGATGCGTACCTGATTGCTGCTTCATTAAATGGCGTACTGGCTCAGCGGCTGGTCAGGAAGATTTGTCCGAAATGTAAACAAATATACCAGGTGCCGGAGCACATGCGTAAATGCGTGGAGCGCTCCGGAATCAAGCCCGAAGAGATTCTTCATGGCACCGGCTGTGATTACTGCAGAGGCTCAGGTTATTTAGGCAGGATGGGTATCTATGAGCTGCTGATTGTCGATGATAAGTTCAGGGATATGATTAACCAAGATGCTTCCGTCAGCAGCATGCGTCGCGTGTTTCGTGAGAGTGGACAGCCCACTCTGTTTGATGACGGCATAAATAAAGTCAAACGCGGCGTCACAACCATAGAAGAGGTGCTGCGAGTGACTGAAGTTTATGGCCGGAATGAGCAGGAAGCCTTTGTCGAAAACGAAACGTAATGAGGCAAAAAGTTTATGTTAGCCATGGTCTTGACCTTAAATCAAATATCAAATGTCAAAAATCAAAATTGTGGAGCTGCCGCTATGCGGAAACGACTTCCTCAATCCTTTGACCTTGCTCAGAGCCTGCCCTGGACATAGTTGAAGGGACAAGTTTTGCACTTTGCATTTTGAGATTTGATTTTTGGAGAGAGGATTACGTTATGATAGATATCAAAACAATACTGGCAAATGGGATAGAGAACAAGGCAAGTGACGTCCACATTAATGTTGGAATGCCGCCCGTGCTCCGAAAGAATACCGAATTGATGGCCATGGATTTCCCGCCGATCACCAACGATGACGCAAAGGAAATGGTTCTTTCAATGATTGGGCCGGATAAATTCAAGAAGTTTCTTGAGAACAGGGACTTTGATTTCTCCACCACGGTGGACGACGGCCATCGATTCCGTGTTAACGCTCACTATCAGCGCGATACGATTGCCATCTCATTTAGAGTGATCCCAAAGCACATTCTTGCGATAGATGATTTGCATCTGCCGCCCATCGTTAAGGAGCTGACGGAACTGCCCAGAGGCTTGGTGCTTGTAACCGGGCACACCGGCTCCGGCAAGAGCACCACGTTGGCTGCGATGATCGGGCTCATAAACTCAAAGTATGGTAAACGCGTAATTACGCTGGAGGATCCTATCGAGTACTTGCTCGAGAATGAAAGCAGTATGATTGAACAGCGTGAAGTCGGCTCCGACTGTCCGAACTTTGCGTCGGGACTGCGGCACGTCTTACGCCAGGACCCGGATATCATTATGGTAGGCGAGATGAGAGACCTGGAGACTACCAGCTTTACGGTTACTGCTGCTGAGACCGGACACCTTGTCTTTAGCACGCTGCACACTATCAACGCACCTCAGACCGTTGAGCGTATTATAGACATATACCCGGCCAATCAGCAGAATCAAATCCGAACCATGCTTGCCAATACGCTGCAGGCGGTTGTCTCCCAGACGCTGTTTAAGCGAGTCGACGAGCCTGGAATGATACCGTGCACGGAGATACTGCTGTGCACCTCGGCCACCAGAAACTGCATCCGCGAAAACAGAATCTACGAGATACCGAATATCATTGAGACTTCTCGTAGATTAGGCATGCAGAGTCTGGATAACAGCATTGCCGAGATGTATTTCAAGGGTTACATCGACAGAGAAGAAGCCATCGCCTGTTCGACCAACCCCGGCAAGATGGAAAAGACGCTTATTCCAAATGACAAGTTCGAAGTTGTGCAGACACCTGAAGCAAGTGCGAAAAAGTAAGGTATATACGTATGGTTGAGGAATCTTCGCAAGACCAAAAAGGCGCCACTGTCGTTACCGACGAAAGTCAGGCAGCACCGCTGCGAGCCAGGCGAACAATCCGGCGCCTGCCGCCCACACTTTCTGGGGACGATGCGGATCAGTCAAGACGCTCCTACAGCGCAGGCGGCGGCCAAACCGCTCGGCAGGGCGAAGGCCCTAGCCGGAGCACGGCTGCCCTGGACAGGATAAAGACCTTCAGAGTCGAATTTGGGCCGAGCAGAAAAGACATCCTGAGCTTCACCAACCAGCTTGCAGTTATGGTCAGGGCCGGCATAAGCCTTCAGGATACGCTGGATGCGATTGCCCAGCAGCAGGAAAAGCAGAAATTCAGGGCGATCATCAACGACTTGAAGAACCGAATCGAATCAGGACAGAGCTTTTCGCAGGCGCTGGCTGAACATCCGCAGGTATTCAGCAATCTCTATATAAATATGGTAGCAGCGGCGGAAATTTCCGGCTCGCTCAGTGACATGCTGCAAAAACTGGCGGAGTACCTGGACCTGGAGGCTGAAACCCGCTCGCAGATCAAAAGTGCTATGGTCTATCCAATCATCATAGCGACAATGGCAGTGTCAGTGACCATTTTCCTACTGTGTTTTGTCCTGCCGAGGTTTACTGCGATATTCGCGGGCAAGGAGCATCTATTGCCCCGCCCGACTGTGATTTTACTGGCCGGCAGCGCTTTTCTTCGCCATTACTGGCTCTTTATTTTACCCGGTATTGGCGCTGCAATCTGGGGCTTCTGGTATTTCATTAATACCGAAGCGGGTCGGTTCTGGTGGGATAAGACTAAATTAGTGTTGCCTCTTATAAAAACGCTTTGCCGGAATCTTTATATCACCAGGAGTCTGCACACAATGGGCGTGCTGACCAGAGCCGGCGTCCCCATTCTCAATACCATTTCCATAACCGCCCAGATATCGGGAAATGTGCTTTATAAAGCTATGTGGCTTGCTGTCTACGAAGAGGTCCGCCAGGGCAAAAAAATCGCGTCGAGTCTCTTCCAAAGCAGCCTGATGCCGAGCAATGTGGTGCAGATGATAAGAAGCGGCGAAGATTCCGGTACGCTCAGTGACGTGCTCAGGGACATCTCCAGTTATTACGCCAGAGAGCTCAAAACCATTATAAAGACAGTGACATCGATGATTGAGCCGGCAATGATCGTTGCGATGGGTGTTCTGGTTGGCTTTATCGCTATGAGTATTATTCTGCCGATATTCAAGATGTCCAACCTGGTCATGAGCAAATAAATTCGTCGCTCGTTTAGCAGGGGAAAAAATGTACGACATACGACCTACGACCTACGACATACGACATACGAAATACGAAATACGACCTACGAAATGCAAGGCTGGTTTTTCGCTTATTGAGGTATTGATCGCCGTCGTATTGGTCGGTCTGGCGGTAGCTGCTCTGGTTGGAGCCAGCAGGGCGTTTACTATAGCAAACGCTTCAGGTGCGGATTTATCAACCGCTGAGTTTCT
>JAFNGF010000309.1 GCA_017885385.1 Planctomycetota bacterium | reverse complement strand
ACATCGCGCCGGGTTACGACCACATAACCTCGGCAATCGGCGGAACTGCCGCCGCCTTCTACGGGGCGTCCTTTTTGTGCTATGTCACGCCGAGAGAGCACCTGGGTCTGCCGGACGCCGATGACGTGCGGGCAGGCGTAATCGCAGCAAAAATTGCCGCTCACGCCGCAGATGTTGCCCGCGGTTTAAAAGGCGCCGCCGACCGCGACAAAAGACTCAGCATCGCTCGAACCAGCCTGGACTGGAAGACACATCTTGCGGAGTCACTCGATCCGCAGACAGCCGAGCGAATGCACCGCGAGGCTTGTGAAAAAGCAAATGGTGGGCTAAAGCCCACCCTACAATCTGATTACTGCTCGATGTGCGGCCAAAAATGGTGCAGTGTCAGACTAAACCGCGAGATCCAAAAGGCGATAAAAACTGAGGAAGAATAACAATTATGGGTATCACATATAAACGACCAGGCACTATTAGGCGTTGTGACTTTGGAGATTCTCGGCCTTGTGTTTAACCCCTTCGAGCGAACACTTCAGCCGACGCGCATGCTGTTATGTTTTCATTGAATCCAATTCGATAAAAGCTGCCGGCACAAAGATAAAGATCGGCAGCCACGCCCATAATTGCACCATCACTTTGCCGAAGAATACAGGCTCAGTGGCGAGCATTTTGCAGACAAACGTTGTAATAAAACAGGCCGTAGTCAGACCGAAGCTAATCATCACCGCCGATTTCATCGACTTGGGGTCGCGACAAACCAAGACCGGCAGACTTATCATAAGCATCACCAGATTTATGATCGGGTCGGTAATACGAAAGTGCTTCTGGCTGTAAAGCTCAGGCAAGTCTCTTATCTTGGTTCTCTGAGCGGCAAGAGCAGCTAACTGTCTTAAACCTAACAGACTTATGTACCGGGCCTCCTGCCTGATAGGGATGTCTTTTGCAGTAACATCGCTTTTATATGAAGCGATCGGCTGCGGCTCTTCGCCGGAGCCTCTTTTGATCAATAGCCCCTTAGTCAAAATCCAGCTGCCCGTGTTGTGAACATCAACGGCCTTTTCCGCTGATATTCGTCCGACCACCTGCCAGATGCCGGGCTTTACCTCCAGGCGGCGGATGATGGTCGGCTCCTGCAACGTTGCGGTCTTCACATCAAATCTCGGAGCGCAAAACAGTGAGCCGTTAGCGTCGGCAATAAACCATACGTCATACGATTCCTGGCCGGGAATATCACCCTGGCCGCGAGCGAGCTTGTCACCAAGCAACGGTATCAGAATCTCCTGGTCGATAACCAGCAGGCCGGTCAGCAGCAACGCAAGAACTAGGATCGGCCCGATGACTCGCTTCAGACTTACCCCGGAGGCCATTATGGCTACCAGCTCATTCAGGCGAACCATCTTGCCCAACGAAAAAGCCGCTGCCAGCACCGTCATCATTCCCGCAAAATCTCGAAAGTAAAGGGTGGTGTTCAGGGCGTAAAAGATGAATATGTTCTTAATCACATCCAAGGCACCAAGATCTGTGTGCTCGGTAAATTCATCCAGATTCACGAACAGGTCAATAATTATTCGCAGGCCTATGAGAACGCAAGAGGCAATCCCATAACCAACCAAAAAGTTCTTCGCGATATGCTTGTCCAATATTTTCATATTTGTACGCCCGGTCTCCGGCTTAACATTTCGCGCCCGATGACGAGCACTTTTTGGCTTAGTTTTTCAGCAGCTTGTGATACATCACTATCGCTAACACAGTCAAAACGACCAGTCCCGTCCACGTCAGCAGCATACCTGAAATACCCTGCGAACCAAGATTTTCAGTGATGTTCTTGCCGCTGATTACGCACACGATCAGCACGGCTGCCGGCACACAACTGGCGGCAAAAGCGCTGAGCATGTGTCCGCCTTTCTTGACGACACCCAGGCCGATGCCAATCAATATCATCGGCACGCAGCCCATCCCAAACGCCAGGCGGGAGTTTATCTCGGCCTTTATTCCAACAAGTGTTTCCCGCGCTTGTTTTTGAAGCCCATCGCGTAGTCCGCGAAGCATCGCGCTCGGCCCTTTTTCCAGCGCCGATTCCAGAACCAGTGGACGAATATTCTCCAAAATGTTGCCGGTTTTGAACGTATCGGTAACAGCCGCCGGCAGAATCAAGCCGCTGATTACGTGCCGCATTCTCAACTGCCGCGAGCCCTCTTCCAGGGCTTTGTCGATATCCATTGTCAAAGTCAGTGCCGGCTCATCACCTTCGATATATAGTGACGCCCTTGCAGACCGCAGCGTCCATAAGAGCCGCCCGCTGCCGGCGTCGTATTCATCGACCACTACGCCGCCCGACAATTCCACTTTTCTCTCATCCTGCACGGCACACTGAGCGGCCATAAACTTGACCGAGTTCGGCTTACCGAGCAGCTCGTAAAAGCCCCCATTAGCCCCCGCACCCCTGTCCTGAGCAAAGCCGAAGGATGTGGCGGGGGCGCCTCGGCCACTGGCGCCGAGGCCAAGTTTTTTCGCGATATCCTGTGCCAGCAGCTCCGTGACAAATTGCGCATAGGTTTGGCGGGCCAACTTCCTGACGGGATTAAAACGCATCAGGTCCGCTTGAATTGCCTTCATTTCATCGATCCGCTTGAATTTAATGTCGTCACCTAATAGCGAGCCGAACTCCCAGGTAAACGGCAGCCATTCCGCCGTCCCTTCGTCTGCCAGGCCCAGCTTGTACGGTTTATGTACAACTACCCGGACTTCATTCAGTTGGCCGCGAGGATTAAAGTAAACTTTGGCCGCGTCGCCGCCGAAAATATCTTCTATGCGGTTGCGGGCCACTTGAGCGACGACCACGCCGATTAGCGTGTCAGTCTGTGCGTCGGCATAGTCGGCATAAATACGGTAGCGGCTGTCCGGCAGCTCATAATAGCCCCTTCGCTGAATATTGCGGAAAAGTATCTGTTTTGCATCGGCTTTGAGGGATTTTTCCGCCAAGTGGACAAAGATCGGCATCACGTGAAAGCTCAAGACTAAATTCGCGCTTGCGACTATCAGCGCCAGAGCCAGGCCGGGATGAACCAGCCGCAGAAAGCTGATTCCACTTGCCTTGCAGGCGTCAAGCTCATTATCGCCTGCAAGCCGGCCGTAAACCAAAGCCCCGGCAAATAAAGCGGCGATAGGCATTACAAAAGTCAGGGTGATTGGCAGAAAATAGCCCATAAGATGTACCGCCTGGCGCGGTCCTACGCCGAATTCCTGCATGGGCCGCAGGATGCTGCCCAGGCTCAGAATAAGCGTCAGAGCCACCACCGCCGGCACAAAGACCTTCAAAAGCTCCCGAAATATGTATTTGTGCAGTATAAGAATCATACTTGAGCGTCCGCTTTCAATTTTCAGTTGCCAATTCACAATTGTCAATTGTCAATTTCGGGTGTGTTCTGCGCCCCATAAGCCTTTTTCGGCACAAAGAACCCCCGGCCACCTTGCTTTATACAGTCCGGTGACCACTGTAGCGGCAAAATTCCGAAAAAGTTGAGAAAATTTCCTTGCCAGAGCAACCAAGTTCTTGGTAAAATTCTGCATTAGTGAGAGTTTAAGGCAGGACGCAAAAATTGTCATAGCTCTTTTCGTATGCCATCATAAATTATCTGCATATCATACCCGACCTGCCTGAAAAATTCAGTCCGCTGTTGTTGCTGATGCGCCACGCTCTTTGCTTGGACACAGGCACGGGAAACAAAATGCGCGGAGAATCCGCGAAAACGACTCAGTTTGCTTAAACCGGCACAGGCATGTTACCTGTACCGTCATAATATCATCATACATTTTGGAAAGGGTCGAAAAATGAAACGAACGTTATTTTTGGCAGCGCTTCTGGCAATATTTGCCACAATGAGCGCATCGACAGCGTTTGGGCAGGCTTCTACATCGCAGGCCATCAATCTGGTCGCGACAGGCGCGGTTGCGCTAGGCGTCAAGGCCAGCAAGCCTTCCCCGCCTGATGGGACGACAGGAGTAAAGACGCCGCTTCTTCAGTGGATACCGGGAGATACCGCCAGGTTCCATGATGTGTATTTCGGCGCCAATCCGACACCTGGTCCGGCTGAGTACAAAGGCCGACAGGGGTACCTCGTCTATTGGTTTGGCGTTCTTACGCATGGAACCACTTACTACTGGCGTATCGATGAGGTGGAAGCCGACGGTGTCACAGTTCACAAAGGCGATGTGTGGAGCTTCACGGCCGCGCCTCTAACGGCACACAATCCCGAGCCGCCAGATGGTGCCAAGCAGGTGGGCATCAATCCAGACCTAAGCTGGTCTTCGGGCGCCGATGCCATCATGCACGATGTCTACCTCGGCACTGATAGAAACACGGTGGATAGTGCCACTATAGCCTCAACAGGTATCTATCGAGGCAGACAGCACGTTACTACCTATGATCCCGGAACCCTCGAATTGGGGACCACGTACTACTGGCGAATTGATGAAGTCGAACCAGGTGCCGCCAAACACAAAGGCCAAGTATGGAACTTCACTACAGCAGGACCTCAGCAGGGACCCATCTATTACGTTGACGGAACCCGCGGCAGCGATGACAACGACGGCTCAAGCACCAAGACGCCTTTTGCAACCATCCAGAAAGGGATCGAGGCGGCAAAAGATGGGGACACAATTCTGGTCTATCCGGGCGTTTATCGTGAACCAGTCAGTTTTCTGGGTAAGGCCGTAACAGTCCGAAGCGCTGAGGATGCAGCGGTACTGGAAGCTCCCGCTGATTTCGCGGTGTCCTTCTATATGGGCGAAGGACCCGATAGTGTGCTGAAAAATTTCGTAATAAGAAATAGCTTCATGGGAATTTTCATCGTGCAGAGCTCACCGACTATCGCCAATGTGACGGTCGTCAATAACAAACACGGCATCCAGGCATACGCAGGCGCAGAGCCAAATATAAGCAACTCCATCTTCTGGCATAACAGCAGTGATGACCTGTTTGGTTGTCAGGCCCACTACTGCTGTATCGAACGCGGCGGTGAAGGTCAAGGCAACCTTAGCGCTGACCCCATGTTTGTAGATGCCGAGAACGGCGATTACCACTTACTCAGTGAGCGAGGGAGATATTGGCCCAAGCACAGCGTCTGGGTTCTGGATAAAGTGACGAGTCCCTGCATTGATAGTGGCGATCCAACTGCTGATTATTCTGAGGAGCCCAGGCCCAACGGCGCGCGCATCAACATGGGTGCCTACGGCGGGACCGCTTATGCGAGCCTGAACGAGGCGCCATTGCTCGACTGCGACACCAACCGCGACGGAGTGGTTGACATGACGGACTATGCGCTGCTCGCTGAGAACTGGCTTAGGTGCTGCTGGACCGTACCAAACCAGCCGCCCTACGTAATTATTACAGCTCCAGCCAACGGAGCCCACTTCGGGGGCGAGGCGATAACAATTGAACTCGAAGCGCACGCGTGCGACATCGATGGCACAGTAGTGAGAGTGGAATTCTATGCCGACGGCAGCAAGATAGGTGCTGACAATGATGGCTCCGACGGCTGGGGCATTGTGTGGCCTGACTGCCCACAGGGCTCATACAAACTCACGGCTAAAGCAACGGACAACCTTGGGGCAACAACCAGCTCGACAGAGATAGAGATCAGGGTGATTCCTCCCCCAGGGCGGTAGAAAGACAGCAGAAAGCCGGCAGAGAGTAATCATCTTGGCATACGGATGAACAGGATTAGGAACATCCTGTTCTAAGACTTGTGGAGGATACTACGGGAGGCCCGGCTATCCGAACGTGTACACTTTCGGGGCCGAGAGATTGCTGGCAGTTCCGCTCTGTCCCGCTGACCAAGAACAAGCGCCCGAAAATCTCAGTTACGTGACCCGCCGGTTGGTCATCATGGTATGTTTAACGGGTCAATATCCTTGATTCTGTCGGCATAAATTTGGTGCGGATATTTTTCCAGCAGTTCTTGCCTGTATTTGGCAAAGGCCGAACTTCTCTTTTCGTCCGACAGCCCCCGCTTAACCTGGTCCTTCATATCGCTGGAATACTCTTTCACCTCAGCAGGCTTCTTTTCCAATATTTTAGCAATACGCCACTTTACTGCGTCGGAGTAGAAACCCCTTACCGGGCCCGTTAGCCCCCGCCTGTCGGCGGGGGTACCCCGGCCCGTGGCCGGGGCTAATATCGGGACTGTGTTAGGGTCGCCCTGCCATAAATCCGTGAAGAACATCCCTTCGGAGTCGGGGGAGGTGTCAAACGGCTGACTTCCTTTCTGTAACGAGAATTCTTTTTTGACGGACTCGAAATCCTTGCCGGCCTCCAGCTCAGCCTTTGCCTTTTGGGCGGCTTTTAGGTCTTGACACCAGATTTGGTCAATCTTTAACCTCCTGGGCGTGCCGAATAGTCCTTTATTGCTGTTGAAATACGTGACTATCTCTTGATCATTCGGCTCAGCGGCCTGCTCGGATATTGCCATTTGGGCCGCGCCGAGCAGCCGCATATCTTCATATTGCCTTACCCGCTGGACTATGCTTTCATCTTTATCCAGGCCAAGAGATTCTGCCTCGGCGACAAAGATCGGTATCCTCAAGACCCGATCCAGCAGCCGCTCAACACCCTGTGTAGTATGCAAATCCTTCGGGCGGCCCGGCGGAACAATCTCACATAAGGCGATCAGCCAGTCCTCCAGCGTGACTTTGCCCTTATCGTATGTAGCCAGGACGATATTTTTCTCTTCGGGCGTCAATTCATCTGTGACCTGACCGCTGCCGATCCATCCTCCGCTGCGGGGCTTTTTCGGCTGGTACAGGAGCTTTTGATGAATTTCACCCGCCCTGCCGAAATTCGCACTTACTTTCTGAACGTTCAGCTTCTTGTACAACTGCCCATAGTAATCGTCCAAGATTCTATTGGCTTTTGTTCTTTGCAGCGTCGCCTGTGCTCGCGTTCGGTCCAGCTTAGGATCGGTCTTTAGCATTTGCTCGATTTCGGCGTCGGTAACCATAAGGTCCGCTTGTTTGCTCTGAAGATACTTTTGCAAAAGTAAGTTTGCCAGATTTCTGTCTCTGAGCTGCTTAACTGACGTGCGGATTTCTTCGTTACTTCCCAGCAGGCCTGACTTGCGGGCTTCTATTATCATCGCCTTCTCAGCGATCATTTTTTTAAGCACGATTTCCGCGTTGACAGGCTCAGCTTGGATGCCCGACTCATAAGGTTCGGGGCGAAGCTCATTCATCAGTCTCTTGAGCAGCTCCTGTTTTGTGATAACATAATCGGCAATTCGCGCGACGATATTTGGGTCCTCGGCAGCACCTCTGATGCCGGTCGCTGACGCTTCCGGCTCTGTCCTCTGTCCTCTGTCCTCAGTCCTCCGCTGGCCGGTCGCCGCTATCGCACCACAGAAAGCACAAGCCGGCATTACCAAACACAGCGAATACAAAGCTAATTTGCCAGACAATGAATTCATTGCATCTGCCCTCACGTATTAGGATACTTGACATTCACTTCCGCCCTCGGCGGATTCAAGCCTGCCATATATTTTAACATTTTTTGCCGAGCCAACCAGAGCAAATTCCCACTTGACAAGCGGCGAAAGATAGATACTTATTTTGTGATACAAGTCTGCCAATAGATGATTCTGGTAAAAAAACGCCGTAGCTATTTGGGCATAAATCCAAGATTAGGCGGCTTTGATTAGATGACAGGGTTTAACAGGAGCTTAATGTGAAGGCAAGTGATTTGAGACCGGGCATGGCTACCACTCTGGACGGCCAGTTGTACGTGTGCGTCGAAGCCACTCATGTTACGCCTGGAAATCTCCGGGCATTTGTGCAAGCCAAGCTCAGGCGTATGTCCGATAGAGTAACAATCGAGAAACGCCTGCGCTCCACCGAAGAGATGGAGCAGGCGTTCCTTGACCGTCGGGACATGGAGTATCTCTACTCAGACGCTACCGGCCATGTTCTTATGGATAATCAATCTTACGACCAGGTTAATATCCCTGCTGATTTGGTCGGGGACTCCGTAAAATTCCTCAGGCNNGCGACAGCGACAAATCAAATGAAAGAAGCTGTTCTTGAAACGGGGCTGAAGACCCGCGTCCCGCCATTTATTGCTGTCGGCGAATTAGTCCGCATCAGCACCGAAGACGGCTCATACGTCTCCAGAGCAAAGTAGTCGGTGGGAATCACGGTTTTCAAAGGCATGAGAACACCCTTGACGCAAAATTTCTGGAATCAGCCGTTCACAGGGAGAGAATACCGTTACTGTGTCATTGCGAGGCCTTCTCGTCCTTCGCAGCGAAGCGCTGCTTCGCAGAGTAGGATAGGCCGAAGCAATCTGAACTTTTGCAATAGAGAGATTGCCACGCTCGGCTCTGCATCGCTCGCAATGACGCAAAAATGGGCAAGCGGCGGCATGTTACGCGGTTAAAGGCTGCGTCTAAAATAATACCTCGCGCGTATTTGGCATCAATACTCTGTGCTACGGTATTAGTGTATAACCTTATTAAGAGGGTAAGTGATAATGCCGGAGGCGCCGGCGCGTTTGAGGGCGGGGACAAGGGAGCGCTCGATTTTATCGTCGATAATCACTTCCACTGCTACGTAACCGGCGTCAGCCAGGCCTGAAATGGTCGGGCTTTTTTCGGCAGGCAGCACCTTCAACACCGCGTCCAAATCGACCTTTTTCACGTTCATCTTCAAGCCGACCTTGTTGCGTGCTTCGATTGCCGCACTGAGAAGTATGCTGATATTTTCGATCTTTTCACGTCTGAATTTATCCTGCCAGGCTTTTTTATTTGCGATCAGCCTTGTCGTGGAAGCTATCACGGTATCTATTGCCCGCAGATTGTTGGCCCGCAGCGATGTCCCTGTCTCGGTTAATTCAACTATTGCGTCCACCAGGCGGGCCTTTACCTCGGTCGCCCCCCAGCTAAATTCCACCTTTACGTCGATATTCTTATCTGCGAAATACTTTTTTGTCACGTTGACCAGCTCGGTGGCGATTATGCCGCCGGCCAAATCCTCCGGCTTAGTCACCTTCGACTCATCGGATACAGCCAACACCCATCTGGCAGGGTTGCTGCTGGATTTACTGTAAGCCAGCTCGCAGACGTCAATCACGTCGGAACCGTTCTCCATTATCCAGTCGTAGCCGGTAATGCCGGCGTCGAGAACACCGTCGGCGACGTATTTGCTCATTTCCTGCGCCCGCAGCATCGTAAGGCTGATCTGCTGGTCGTCTATGCAGGGCAGATAACTTCTTTCGGAATCCAAAATATGGAATCCGGCCTTGTCGAAAAGCTCAATTGTAGCCTTTTGCAGACTGCCTGCCGGAATACCCAATTTCAGCGTTTGCTCTGGCATAGTTTCTGAACCAAAAGATCAGCTTCTTGCGGCGATGATTTCTTACTTTCCGACGGTGGTCTTGCCCTTGGTCTTCGCTTTGCGAACTGTTTCTTTCTTTGATCTGAGCTTGAGCGACTCGCTCTCACGCCGCAAAAGAGCGTAGAACTCGTAGGCGTTTTTAGCCGAAATCTGTCTGGTCAAAAAACCTTCTATCTCCTGCTCACTGGCTTGCAGGTCGACCAGATCATCGCTCCTGAGATATTCTATCATCTTTTGCGTCAGCGGTATAGCGTGGCCCTGCAGAGAGGTAAGCATGCAATAATTGGCCACAAAATGGCTGACACCATCAAGCTTTTCAAGAGCTTGCCTGGCGGGGCGCTTGCCGATTTTCTTCAGCGCCTGCAAACTGAAGGCGTTGTGCTGGTCGAATATGGCAGATAGAACCCTGCCAAGTTTGGCGGCTATATCCCTGGTAACAGGTGTATCCGCGCCCAAAACCTCGATGACCTCTTCAGGTCTGGAGACCCGCAAATCGTTCAAATCTACGAAATAATCGCCAAACCTCCTGCCTGCAGACTGTGCTGCCGCCTCAGTCAGGTTTTCGGTAAGGATAGCATAAACAACCGCCTCGACGGGCTCATCGTAGGTGACGCTTTCGACCTTCGGATAATGCCGCTTCAGTGCGATGTACAGCTTTTGCACTTTTCGGGCATACTCTTTGCTATTTTTCATAAGAGTTCTTCTTACATCTAAATGTCGACTCCGCCGGGGAATACAAAAGTCAAGAGTGCCGCCGCAAAGATGTCCTAATCACTATTCACTTTCCGTAGATCGCTCGCCGGACTCAACTGAGTCTGGCTTTGCCAGCTCGCTGGCCGCCTGCTCTATCAGTTTCAGGATTTGGAGCGTTTTTTTAAACTGCTCGTCTCTGTAAAACTGCAGAACAGGGCAAAACCTCATTTGAAGTCTGCCGGCCAGCAGCGATTGTATCCGCCTTCTTGCGTGCGTTATGGCGGCGTAAGTCTTGTTTTGTGCAGCCTCACTCTTGCCAAAAACGCTAACATACACATTTGCCTGGCGCAGGTCCGGAGCTATCTCGACTCTCGTGACGCTCACCAATCCCTCAATACGCGGGTCGCTAAGATGGTTGGCGATAGCGTCACTGACCGCCTCCTTGACCGCGCGAGCTACTTTTTCCTGTCTTCGCTTCGGCATCTGACCATTTGCTATTTGCAGCTGACTATTTACTATTGTTTGAGAAGCTCGAATTCACGACTTTTCTTTCAATAGCCAGCTGTCAATATTCAATTGTCAATTCAAAGGGTTCTGGCTATCTTGACGATTTCGTAAAATTCGAGCACGTCATCTATCTTAACGTCATCGAATCCCGCTATTTTAATGCCGCACTCCAGGCCCGTTTTGACTTCACGAGCGTCGTCTTTGAAGTGCTTCAGGGACTCTATGCTCAGGTCACCTCGCAGCACGATATTGTCACGGATCAGCCGCATTTTTGCACTCTTAGCTGCGGTGCCGCTGGTGACATAGCAGCCTGCCACCGTCCCGATCCGCGAGACCTTAAATGTCTGTCTGACCACGGCTCTGCCCAGGGTCTCCTCTCGCTCCTCAGGCTCGAGCAGGCCGGCCATAGACTTCTGCAACTCTTCGGTTATGCGATAGATTATGTTGTAGTGCCTTATCTCTATCCCCTTGGTTTCTGCCAGCTTTGCCACGTGCTCGTCACCGGTGACGTTGAATCCGATAATGATAGCGTTTGATGCCTCGGCAAGCAGCACATCACCCTGGGTAATTCCGCCGGGCGCCGCATGCAGAATCCTGACCTTTACTTCTTCCGTGCTCAGCTCGGACAAATACTTGGTCAAGACATCAACAGAGCCTTGGACATCGGCCCGGATAATAAGGTTGAGCTCCTTGACGTTGCCCGCTTCGATCTGGCTGAACAGATTATCCAGCGTCACCTGTGTTCGCTGCGTCAGCGTACTTTCTCTGGACCGCTCTTTGTTCTGCTCGGCGGCGGCTTTTGCCCGGTTGATATCGTCCAGACAATAGAATCTGTCGCCCGCCTGGGGGACATCGCTCAGACCCGTTATCTCAACCGGCATAGAGCTGGTGGCGGTCTTTACACTCTTGCCGAGACTATTTTTCAGCATTTTCACCCTGCCGTAGGCGCAGCCCGCCAGGACCACGTCGCCCTTGCTCAGCAGGCCTTCCTCTATCAGAAGCGTCCCTACAGGGCCCTGCTGCGGCGACAGCCTGGCCTCAACAACCCATCCTGTCGCAGGGATGGTGTCATCAGCCTTAAGCTCAAGCAGCTCAGCCACATAATCGAGATGCTCAAGCAAATCCCGTATGCCGTCGCCGGTAACGGCACTGGTTTTGACCACTTCGGTCTGGCCTCCCCACTCAGATGGTGATAAGCCATGCTCAGCCAGCTGCCCGTAAACACGATTTATGTCACAGCCCGGCAAATCTATTTTGTTCAGTGCCACGATAATGGGTACGGCCGCCGCCCGACTGTGGGCGATTGCCTCTATGGTTTGAGGCATCACTCCATCGTCGGCGGCAACTGTCAGCACCACAACGTCGGTCATATTTGCGCCTCTGGCCCGCATAGCTGTAAAAGCCTCGTGTCCGGGAGTATCAAGGAACGTTACCGTCTTGCTGTCCCAGGTCACTTGAGACGCCCCGATATGCTGAGTGATACCGCCGGCTTCCCCAGCAGTAACATGAGTTGACCGGATTTTATCCAGCAGGCTGGTTTTGCCGTGGTCGACGTGCCCCAGCATAGCAGCGATCACAGACCTTTTCTTGAGATTCTTTCTCTCCCGTTTTTCAAACTCGGTGCGAATTTGTTCCTCCAGAGTAGTTTTGTGCTCGACCACCAGCTCGGCATCGAACTCTATGGCAACCAGCTCCGCCACCTCGCTGCTTATAACTTGATTGGCGGTTGCCATCATTCCCTGTTGTACTAATCTGCTGATTATGTCGGCCGATTTGACCGCCAGAGCCGCGGATAAGTCTTTCACTGTAATCGGCCCGCTCATCGCGACTTTTTTCGGCCTAATCAGTGCTGCGACTTCCCGCCTTCCTCTGGCAGCAATCTTGCGCATAGGCCGGACACGCNNNNTATCTGGGCCTTGGTCTCGGCCTTGTCCGGCGTAAGGGCTCCGGCGCCTCGACTCGAACTACTTGCGGCCCGCTCAAGCGAGCCGGCTCGGGCTTCCCCAGCATCGGCCCGGCAGGTAATATGGGCTCCGGTTCGGGCGGGAGCTCTTCCACTACAGGCTGCGGCGGCGGTTGCGGTTTTTCTTCCGCCACCTGCGGCATCGGCTGGAGCTCTTTGGCCGGCCCAGCAGCCTCCGCTATCACCTGTGCTTGTTTGTCCGGCTCAGCCTTAGCCTCAATAGCAGGCTCGGCAGCCGCCTCTGCAGGCTCAGCGGCCGGCTTAACCTTCGTAGCTTCCGGAGCTTCTGCCTCCTTGGCGGGAGCTTTTGGCTTGGGCTTCTTTATGACGCGAGCCTTCTGCAAATCCACCTTTTCCGCAGTCTCAACGGTGGTGATATTCTCTCCCTCGGTGAACCACTCTCGAATAGTAGCCGCCAGACCAGCCGAAATCGCCGACATGTGGTTCTTGACGTCCAG